>JAGTVG010000193.1 GCA_018224645.1 Cyclobacteriaceae bacterium | reverse complement strand
CGTCACGTGTTTAATTGAATATAATTGAGTTACATACATCTTTCCCAATCAGAGTCTCCTGTTAAAGGGACTCTGATTATTTATTATTGGAGAATGATTGATTGAATAATGTTCCACTTATCCCCGTCTCCACGTCTCCGCTTTTCCCCGTCTCCGCCTCTCCCGGCTAAATTCACACAATTCACCCAACATACAAAATACACTTAGTCCCCCATTTGATCGCTTCATGAATACTTGATATATTTATTCAAAAAATTCGACAATGGATAGTCTTTCACCCGAACAACGACTTGAGAAACTTAAACTCGAGCTTCCCCCTGCTCCGGAACCCATGGGGGTTTACAGGCCCTTTCTGATCGTTGGAAATTTGGCCTACGTTTCCGGGCATGGCCCCTTCACCACTTCAGGAAACCTGATCAAGGGCCGTATCGGAGCCGATATTGATATGGATGCAGGAAAAGCAGCTGCAAAACAGGTAGGGCTTTCAATTCTTTCAACCCTTCGCCACAATCTCGGCACCCTGAACAGGATTAAAAGGGTGATTAAAGTGCTCGGAATGGTCAATGCAGCAGAAAATTTTCAGAAACACCCATACGTGATCAACGGATGCAGCGAACTTTTTGCGGAAGTTTTCGGCGAAGAAAATGGCATCGGCGTTCGCAGCGCGGTGGGTATGGGATCCCTCCCGGACAATATCCCCGTGGAAATTGAAGCTGTCTTTGAACTTGTCTGAAAATGAAAAATAAGTGGTTCCTGATCGATGATACCGATGCCCTGGATTCCCCGGCCCTGACACTGCACGCAGACAGGATCCAGTATAACATCGATGTGATGATCGCCATGGCGAAGGACCCTGCACGTCTCCGGCCGCATGTAAAAACTTATAAAATGCCGGAAATCGTAAAGATGCAGATGGAATCCGGGATCAGGAAATTCAAATGTGCCACAATCGCTGAAGCTGAAATGCTTGGTCTGGCCGGCGCACCCGATGTATTGATTGCTTTCCCGCTGACGGGTCCGAAACTTGACCGTTTCTTCCGGCTGATCGCAGTCTATCCCGGCACCCGGTTTTCCGCCATCATCGACCACGAAACCGGTGCCCGTGCCCTTTCGGAAAAAGCAGTCACCAATTTCGCAGAGGTCGGCGTCTATCTGGATATCAACAACGGGAATGACCGCACGGGTCTGCCGGCCGGAAATGGATTTCAATTGTTCAAACAAAGCCTTGAACTGAAGGGGATCAATCCCCTTGGATTGCATGTTTACGATGGACACATAAGGAATACCGACCCGGATGAAAGAAAGATCCAGGTTGATCATGATTTTGAAAAGGTAAAGTTACTGGCCGGTGACATCCGTCAGAAACTGGATGTGGAACCTGTGATCATAGCGGGCGGTTCCCCCACATTTCCGGTCCATGCACAGGATCCGGCGGTTGAATGCAGCCCGGGCACAAGTCTTTTATGGGATGCCGGTTACGCTGAGAAATTTCCTGATATCCCTTTTCAGACCGCCGCAGTCGTGGTTTCCAGGGTAATTTCAAGGCCAGGAAAAGATCTTCTTTGTACTGACCTCGGCCATAAATCCATTGCCGCAGAAAATCCCCTGGAAAACAGGGTGCGGTTTCTGAATGTGGAAGGCCTTGAGCCGGTAAGTCACAGTGAAGAACATCTTGTTTTAAGGAATACACAAAACAATCCGGTTGCGGTCGGCGATGTGCTGTATGGGATCCCCTGGCATATCTGCCCCACCACCGCCCTCTACCAGGAAGTGACCGTGATCAGGAACAACCGGATCACCGGTACCTGGGAGGTGCCTGCCCGAACGAGAAAGATCACCCTATGATGCAGGAGGATCGGGACAATCCGGAACTTCCCCATTCAGGCTTTCCATCCGTTAATACACTGAACCGTGTGACCGGAACGTTATGTAATAAAAAATAAAATTTGTGTTGAGCGTATGTTTTTCATTCATCGTACTTTGAAACAGATGACATCCCTCAAAAGGATGTTAATGCTTTTCCTCATTCCTTTAATCTTCAACTCCTCCATCTTTGAATATGAGAAAAGTGAGGCCATTGACCTGTATGAAACGCATTATGCGGGGACAAGGATAAGCAGGATTTCCTGGAACGGATCGGTACAATCCTGCGATCCGGGTAAGTTATCAACGGATTTACTCCAACGGGCGGAAACCCGGATCAACTACTTCAGGAGATCCGCCGGGTTAAAACCAATAACCCTTTCGGAAGAATTTAATAAAAAGGCACAGCTGACAGCGTTGATGATGACGGCCAACGATCAGATCAGCCATACGCCTGGTAAAAACTGGAAATGTTTTACTGAAACGGGAAGTGAAGGGGCAAAGAATTCGAACCTGGGCATTTCGGATTTTGAGAACTTCCCCGATATGTCATTTATCACCGGATTCATCCTGGATTATGGATCCATCAACAACAACATCGGACACCGGAAATGGATGCTGAATTCAAAGGCGGAATTGATGGGATACGGCGCTACGGGAAAACATGAGGCGATTTATGTGACGGGGCTGAATACAACCACGGTTCCGGAAACTCCTGAATTTATTGCCTATCCGCCGGCCGGATATTTTCCCCATCATCTGATCTTTGAAAAGTGGAGTTTTGCCCTTCCGGCAGATAAAAAAGTGGATTTCCGGAAAGCGAAAGTAGAAATGACCGATGGACAGGGCAGAAAGATGAACGTTAGGATCCTTTCAACGGAGGATCCCTGGTATTTCGATCCCACCATCGTCTGGCAGGCAGAGGACCTTTTCACCCAGGATGAGATCAAATACGTCAAGAACAGCCTTGCCGAACGCGGCTACCTCGACAAGCCCATCACCGTCCGCATCACCGGCGTGCAGGGGGATTCGGAAAAAAAAGATTTCACGTACCGCGTCGTTCCGTTCGATCCGGTAAAATGAATCTGCTCAGGTTTAGATTATCCGGGAACTTAACATTCAGTTAAATTCAACCACCACTGGCGCAAGTCTTCGCGCAGGGTAAAGCGTGGCAGGACTTGTGCCGGAAATTGAATTACGGATCCTGTATTCTGGCACAAGTGACCACTCGCCGAAGGCCTGCTCCAAACACTTGCGCCAGACGAGACACCTTACGCTAGACGAGAGAATTTTTTTACGCAAAGACGTTTCAGCATTTCCGCATCTCCGCTTTTCCGCTTTTCCATATAACAGTCGCTTGGCTTCTGCTGGTCCCAGCGTAAGCCTGCCGAGTGATTGAATGCCGGAGACGAATGTTGTTGTCGAAGACAAGCGCAGGTCGCCCCAAAACAAGCGCAGGTCACCCCGGCCTTTGTCCAAACACTAGCGCCAGTTGAGGGCGGGATCCGGGCGATACCTGCTGCAGTGGACAACAGTCTGCTGATCCGGACCGGCAAATTTCTCTACAGGTTCGGGTCCCGCCGGGAATCTCTCTCTTTCGGAATTGCCTTCCTGCAGCAGGTGTTTGAAACAATTCCGGAACATCGACATTAAAAAACCTGCTTCTCCTGATATTCATCCTGCAATTTTGTATATTGAATCGTACTTCAACAATCCTTTTTTAAAGTCAGACGATCATGATGCATGCTTTTTTTACCATTATGTTTATAACCCTGGTCCTCTCCCACTCATTTCATTTCAAATCACCTGAAACTGAAGAGGAATTTGTCCCCCTTTTCAACGGCCAGAATCTCAGTGGCTGGGTCAATGTAAATTGTGCTCCGGAAACCTGGACGGTCAGCGACGGGATGATCATCTGTAGCGGAATACCGACCGGCGTGCTCCGTACAGTCCGGCAGTATGAGAATTTTATCCTCGAACTGGAATGGCGGCACCTCTACAAGGGTGGCAATGCCGGATTGTTCATCCATTCCGATGCCATTACCGCACAGGGGCAACCTTTTACCCGTTCGATCGAATGCCAGATCATGGATGGCAATGAAGGAGATATGTTTGCCATACATGGAGCCCGGCTTATCCCCGACAATGAGGACCCTTTTGAAAAGGTGGGCTGGATGCGGTCTTTCCCGAAGGAGGCCCGGATGAAACCAACCGGTGAATGGAATCATTACCGTGTTGAAAGCCGGGAGGGTATGCTTACCCTTGCCATGAACGGGAAAGCAGTGACACGCGGGTTCCACCTGAACCCCAGGAAGGGATACATCTGTCTTGAATCTGAGGGAAGCGAAGTGCATTTCCGGAATCTCCGGATCATGGAACTGCCCGGGACCGATCCAATTCCGGAACTAAATGCGGAAGAAGACAAAGGATTTATCTCGCTTTATAATGGCCTGGACCTCCGGGGATGGCATGCCGGAAGGCGGTCATCCTGGAAAGCGGATGACTGGCGGCTTGTCTCGGATGCGGTGCAGAATCAGCAGTGGTTACTTTCGGAAAAGGAATTCCGTAACTTCAGGCTTATCGTCGACTGGAGGCTGACCGGTGAACCCAAAGCCAGCCGGGTTCCGGTCATCCTTGCAGACGGCAGGCAGGCTTTGGATGAAGACGAGAATAAGATATACATCCCCATCCGGGATGCCGGAAATGCTTTCATTTTATTGCGTGGAACCGGCGGACCGGCCGTCGAGCTCACTTGCTGGCCCCTCGGATCGGGCAGCATACTGGACAACAACAGGAAACGAATCGCTGTGCCCGTTATGTCCAATGATCTGCCGCCGGGAGAGTGGAACAGGTTTGAAATTTCCCTGTCCGATAATGCGGTGAATATTGTGCTGAACGGAAAGACCATCATCCGGAATTATAATCTGGGCGCAATCCAGCAAAAAGGGCAGATCGGATTACAGCATGAAGGATATCCGGTTGAATTCGCCAATATCTATATCCTTGAACTTTAGATAAATATTTAATTAAAATCCATTCCAATGAAAGGAACAAAAAAAGATGTTCTGACAAGAAGAAAATTTCTTGAAAAGTCAGCAAGATGGGGCACAGCCTCCCTGATTGCTGCCAATACCTTTGTTTATGCTGGTGGAACAGACAAAATCCGGGTAGGTCTGATCGGTTGTGGAGGACGCGGGACCGGAGCCGGAATCATTGATTGTGCTGAATCCTCAGCGGGTATTGAACTGGTCGCCATGGGCGATCTTTTTCAGGATCATCTTGCCTCGGCCCCTGAAAAGATAAAAGCCAATCTTTCCCGGAGGGGATTACCCGTAAAGGACATTTACAAGGTTACACCGGAAACGACTTTTGTGGGTTTTGATGCCTACAAGAAGGTGATCGCCAGTGATGTCGACATGGTGATCCTGACCACACCCCCCAATTTCAGGCCTGAACACCTCAGGGAAGCTGTAAATGCGGGCAAACACGTGTTTATGGAAAAACCG
>JAGTVG010000192.1 GCA_018224645.1 Cyclobacteriaceae bacterium | reverse complement strand
GTGATTCGGCATCAGTCTTCATCCTTTCCTTCAGAATTAGCGATTTTACCCATTCGATCGTATCCTGATCATAGCCACAACTGAAAAGGATCGCACCGGTTCGGCTGAGGGTTGACGGACAATTTTAATTCCATTCGCCAGCAGTTCCCGGTAATCCCTGTCAAAATTATCGGTATGTAAAAATAAAAAGACACGCCCCCCCGTCTGGTTTCCGACATGCGACTGCTGTTCTTCATCAGAAGCCCTGGCGAGTAATATGCGGCATTCCTTTGAACCTCTTCGGGCAACAAGCACCCATCTTTTCTGATCATTAATGCTGGAGTCTTCTATCAGGACGAATTTTACCTTCCGTGTATAAAATTCAATCGCCTCGTCATAATCATTTACAATAAGGGCGATATGGGCAATTTTCTGGACCAAAGTGAGGGGATTTAGTTATTATGTATATTATGATACAATGTATATTCAGACTGGTGCGAAAATTTATGAATTCTTCGGGTTAACCCAAAAAAATCTTGAATAATTAAGATCAAATCATGTTGCCAGTGAGTCTGATGCCCTTAATATGAATGCTTTTAATTATACGTACTGCTGAAAAACATGTGATTTATGTAATAATCGTTCATAAATGTGTAACGATTTGCAATGGAGATAATCCCACTTTTGTTATGTAACAAATTATGGGTCACAATTAACCGAAAGAACATGGACACATCACGAGAAAAGTCTTCCAAAATCACTGAGATTATTAAAATCTGGGATAAGCAACCGAAATACATGAATGGAAAATTTCCGCAACCCACCAGCCAGGGCCAAGAGATCAAAACCGGGAAGGAAAACAACTATTATACAAGGATAGCAGATAAACCGGATTATTTGCAGGAAAAAGCTAATAGAATCGATAAAAACGGCCAACCGGGAAATATCAATCCCAGGTTATTACAATTCCTTTAAAAAATACCCGATCCTATCAATAAACTAAACCGTCCGAGAGGCGGTGGGGATCTTTACCTTTTGATTAAGAAGAAAAAATGAACACAACACGCAAAAAAAAATCTGAATTCATTAAGATTATGAGAAACGGGGACAAGCAGTCAAAACAACAGAAAGAAAAATTTCCGCATCCAACATACGGAGACATGGCGTTCGAAACCGGCAAAGAACACGACCTGTTCAAAAGGACCGGAGACAGACCAGACTATTTACATGAAGAGGTGATAAATTTCATTACAAACGGCCAACCGGGAAATGTTCAAGCTTTCCCGAATGAATGAATAACATGGAAGGCGACAGAAAGATCTGGAACTCAGAGAAAAGGGTTCCATTGTTGCCTTAAAGTATTATCATAATCTCTTAAGGGTTACTTCCTCGATGCTTTGCTTCGATGAAGTATATTTTCAAGTGTCAAATGGATTTTTCTGAACTCGAAAAATCAGAAGTTTGGAGCATTATCCAAATCATTGAATATGTTCCCAAGTCGATAGTGATCAAAACCATTATAAAAAACCAGCGGGCAGTGTCAGCGTAGTTTTATTTTGATCCCGGGGATGCGCTAATCGAAAAAATTTCCCCTTTGATACCTTCATTCAGGTCATTGATGCGATCGCTAAGATTCTAATTGGTTGAAAAATACACATATTAACTCAATGGCCAACCTTAAAACAGAAAATAGTCCATATAACCCTACTGGTGAGCCATTTTGAATTAATTAACCCTTCGATTTTTCACTTTAATGAAAACGCTAAAGAATTAAGATGTTTAAGTTGATGCATGGTTGTGGAATCTGGCTGGGCCACCCGTCGTCCCCAGACCACCGCCCGTGGTCAGACCACGTGTCGTCGTCAGACGACGGATTTTCGCCCGGATGGCCGTCGTCCTGATTTTTCGGAACGAGGGTTAGCCCCATTACGTATATTATTTAAAATGATTAAGTTACATGCAATTAGTATTCTTTTTTAAGAATATCAATGAATAATCGGGGATAAGAATTTCTGGCTTAAACCAATGTTTTTACGTCTTTTTGAATCCGCTTTCTTATAAAACGGGCATATATCATCATATGATATAATGACCATACAGGGAGTGATTTTTATCTGCCTGCACACTTTTAAATCATGAGAATCTCAATGCTGTGGGTCAATGAAGGGCAATTATCGCCAGGGCGGGAAGGATACTTATAGCCATCATTAACCAGAATAGCAGGATCCACCTGATTGCCAGTGGATCCCATTGATGAAAAACTTTTTTCATGATGAACATTTTATTGAGAGACATGATGAATTAATTGACTTGTTACTATAATTGAAAGGAATGATGGTTTTCCAGTTTTTTTTCACGATACTCAATCTATTATCTATGCATGGTCTGGATTACTTTTTGATCATTTGAAACTGTGGAAGTGATCGAGTCTTTCTTATTTACCTTTGATTCAATCCTACCCTGTCCAACAATCTCTGAAACTTCTTCACCGATTCTTTTGGATCTTCAGAAAGGTTGTCAAGAAATTGATTGAATCTTTCCTCCAAGACGTCCGCATAGTCTCCTCGTTTTCTGGGTATTTTTTTCCGCATATCCGAACCTTTTTCGGAAGAAAATAATCCCCAACCAAAACTCCTGAAACCGTACCGATCAATACTCCTAATAATAATTTACTGGCCGCATATTTATTTTATTACAGGATGGGGTTTATTGAAGGAATGATTTCATAAGATTCTACCCCCTGCTATAACCCTCAGCAATACTGCAATAATTGCGATAACAATAAGAATGTGTATGAGGCCTCCGGCATTGTAGCCAAAAAAACCGACTGCCCATGCGATGAGCAGGATTACGACTAAAACATAAAGTAAATTTCCCATAAAAATATTTTTAAAGAGTTTGAGTAGAGATTAAAGTGGTGAATAAGCTCCTTTTTTGTTAACATTTATTCACCACTTTGGTCGAGTGAATATTTTTAAAATCTGTCTGTAGTCATTATAATTCTGTCCCCCGGGTATCGAGCATTTGTAAATTCTTCGGCAGTAATATATATTTTGGATGGCTTATAGGAAGATACCGTTTCTAAGGAAGCTTTATTTTGCTTTGAAAGAAAGCCTGAAGAACTGTTTAATTGTCCTAAATTTTCCGTTCTATTCTGATCGGTTTCCATCCAGACCACATAAGATACTTTCGATGCTTGAAGTCTTGCAACCTCGGCTAGATCCCTTATTTCTACCTTGATAGTATAATTTTTGTTTTTGTCTCTTTTTACCTTTGCATACCCCTGTGCTGCCGGAACAACGGAGGATGTTAAAAACTTATTTTTTTGTGCACTCAAAGTGATTGGGAACATCATCCCGGTGATCAAAATACCCATCAGGATACTTTTTGACATACTCAATGATTTTTTTGTTTTCATTTTGTTTGTATTTTAAATTTTAGCGTTTAAACCGTTAAATGCTTTACCAAGCTCGTCCATATCGTGGCTGAATTCTGTTTTAAATATTTCCCATTTCTCTTTACCTTCCGTTTTATAATCATCCAGTTTCTTTTTCATATCACTGTTTTTTTGATTCAGTTCGGTAATTTTATTATTGTAATCGGCCTTGTCTTCAATTTTTTCATCTTCAATTCTCGTCTTAAACTCAGCGATAATTTGGTCGTTTGCCGCAATCTTGTCTGCATTTTCTTTCCTGTAATTTTCGATATCCACCAGGTATGCCTGATTGGCTTTATCTAAATCCTGGTTTGCTTCTGTTACCTTATCTTGTGCATTCTCTACCTTTTGAGCAGGTGTATTACAGCTTGTCATGATTGCACCTGTCATAAGTGTGAATGCCGCCAGTATTAAAATTGATTTTTTCATATTTATTATGTTAAATTGGATCACCTTAATTATTAAACAACATCAACTCCAAAGATGGCGACATTCATCATGTGAAGCGTTACACAATTTTGTAATTAACTTACATATTTCACAGGTTTTCCAGGTTGCCCTTGCGCTTTTGCTACCGCTGTTTATAGCAGGATGTAGAAAGGCCGGTGACTTTTTTGAATTGGTTGACAAATGAACCACACTCCTAAAATGCAATCTGCAGGAAATTTTGGTAAGGTTACTTTCATCATACAATTGCAACTCTTTTACCTTTTCAATCTAATTAAGATGATGTAATGCTGTATGATAATGCCTTTTACCTCTGAAAAAATATTTGACAGGCAGGTATAACCGTAATTTAATCTAAACATCATGTCTCCAAAAAACATCCTGAAACAATAAATACCAATGCACAACTGGGATGGAATGGGAATGATTTTATGAAATTCTGCCCGCTCCCGGGTGAGATCCCTACATGTATCCAGGAATTGGGGTCGTCCTGCGGAACTGGGACCGAAGCCAGGATCACTCAGGGCTTTCCTGGCAAAATACCAGGACAGGATCCTTTTCAGCAGGGATGCCTGGGTGCCAGAAGAACATTTTACCTGTTTCAGGGTGCTGGAAACTGCGGATGAATATATCGATGATCCGTCGTCTGACGACGACACGTGGTCTGACCATGTGTGGTGAATATCTGATTGGGATGGAAGAAAATAAATAGTCGTTATATTTGGGGAAAAAAACATATACCATGGTCCGGAAACTACTTTTTGCGCTTTCTTTTATCCTTGGGGCAAGGATAGCCCAATCCCAGGAACCCGCCATGGATTTTGAAAAATATACTCCCAGGTCTACGTTGGTGGTGCCAGAAAGTATACTTACCCGTGCTAAATTTCCTTTTATCGATGTGCATAGTCATCGCAGGGATATGGGATCCATGGAACTCAAGGTACTTATTGATCCGATGGAAAGCATGAATATGGCTGTCATGGTGAACTTAAGCGGCGGGAATGGAGAGGCACTTGGGGAAATGATCCGGAATGTAGAGAAGAATTATCCCGACCGGTTTATCGTTTTTTCCAATGTGGATTTTGATGGCATAGGTCAGCGGGGCTGGACGGGGAATGCTGTCCGTCAGCTGGAGGAGGATGTCCGGAATGGGGCTAAAGGGTTGAAGATTTTTAAAAATCTTGGTTTGAGCGTCAGCGATTCAGCAGGCCGGAGGGTTCCCGTGGATGACCCCAGGATTGATCCCATATGGGCAAAATGCGGTGAACTGGGTATCCCGGTCCTGATCCATTCTGCCGATCCGGCTCAATTCTGGGAACCTCATGATGAATTTAATGAAAGATGGCTTGAACTCAAGGAAAGGCCCGGGCGAAAAAGGTCAGCTTCAGATCCTGTCCCGTGGCAACAGATCATCGATGAGCAGCTTAGCGTTTTTAAGAAACATCCAGGTACCCGCTTTATCAATGCGCACCTGGGCTGGTATGGGAATAACCTTCAGAAATTGGGCGATCTGCTTGATGATATGCCCAATATGTATACCGAGATCGGAGCCGTTCTGGCAGAATTGGGACGCCAGCCACGGATGGCCAGGGAATTTTTTATAAAATATCAGGACCGGATCCTTTTTGGCAAGGATGCCTGGATCCCGGAAGAATATTTTACCTATTTCAGGGTACTGGAAACTGCTGATGAATATTTTGATTATTACCGCAAAAGGCACGCTTTCTGGAAAATGTACGGGCTCGACCTGCCTGATGAGGTTTTGAAAAAACTATATTATAAAAATGCCTTTCATATAATCCCGGGCATCGATAAATCGTTGTTCCCTGATTAGGCGGAAAATATTGAATTTATTAAATTGAGAAAAATTTTTTGAATGATGAAAAAACAACGACGCGAATTTTTAAAAAAAACAGGTTTAGCAGCTGCCGGCATTTCGACTTTCCCATACCTGTTTTCATGCTCCGGTGAAAGCCAAAATATCAAGGGCATGCAGCTTGGGCTATGTACCTACCTGTGGGGGAAGGACTGGGACCTGCCGACATTGATCGCCAATTGTGAAAAAGCCGGTATTATGGGGGTGGAACTGCGGCATCATCATGCGCATGGCGTTGAACCGGATCTTTCCAGTGAAGAAAGGAAGGACGTGCGGAAAAGACTTGAAGACAGCCCGGTGGTGCTTGTAGGTTACGGACCCAATACATTCTTTCATCAGACGGATCCTGAGGAATTAAAAGCTTCTGTCGATCTGACGAAGGAATATATAAAATTAAGCCATGATACCGGCGGAAGGGGCGTTAAAGTTCAGCCAAACCAGTTCAACGAAGGCGTTCCGCATGAAGAAACCATTGAGCAGATCGGAATGACCCTGAATGAACTCGGCAAGTATGGTGCTGACTATGGGCAACAGATCCGGCTGGAAGTTCATGGGCCGGAAACATCATTGTTACCGAACATCGCTTCCATCATGAAAGTGGCGGATCATCCCAATGTTACCGTCTGCTGGAATTCGAATGATGAGGATCTGCTGGGCGAGGGACTCGAACATAATTTCAACCTGGTCAAGGATCGTTTTGGGGATATAGCCCATGTCAGGGAATTGAATGTGGGGGATTATCCATATCAGCGCCTGATGGATCTATTTGTCGGCATGAATTACCAGGGATGGATCCTGCTGGAATGCAGGACCGAACCTGCAGACCTGGTGGAAGCCATGAAGGAACAACAACTGGTATTCCATCGTATGATCGGCAGAAGTTGATCAGGAAATCCGATTGGCACCTGGTATAGGCGGTAATGGCTCATTGGTGTTGATTTATAAATTGTAAAAACGGACGATTTTTTGCTTCATTTTGTTCATATACGTACAGCATCGTGATGTTTCGGCCAGGGTGATCCGGAATATTTTCCTGCAGTTCAGGGGTTTATGCTTTTTGGCATAGCTTATGCGGTTTTTCAAATTAAAAAGAAAATGGAATCCGAAAGCTCCAAAAATATTTCGATCACAATCGGCTATACACAGGTCGTTTTTATCGGCACCCTTGAATTTATTCTGATCCTGAATTAAGATTTTTCAAAGTAGGGAGTGTTTTATGTTTTTGTGTGGAAATCTGAAGTTTGAAATCTGATTGCTTCATGACATTTTTGAAACAGCCCCGGGAAAGGATCCATGTTCGGGAAACCTGACTGAGTAAAAGAATCCCGTTCAAAGGCCT
>JAGTVG010000191.1 GCA_018224645.1 Cyclobacteriaceae bacterium | reverse complement strand
GGTGGTTCACAGGAACTTCCAGTTCCGGGGAAATCCCTCCATAAAAATATTTCTCCATGAATCCACGAAAGTTATAGGGATGATTCTTTGGCAATAACCTGCCCTGCCAGTCCAGACATTCATCCATGTGAAATACGAACAGGTTTTTAAGACTTATTTTTTCTTTACTGACCATCCGGCAGAAAGGGTCATACCACGATTTCGGTCCGCAGGGAAGGATGGCCCGTATGGATTCTCCTTTTTCATTCTTTTGTTTGATTTCCCTGATAAAATCCGTCGCCATGAGTTCACCCATAATACCGGAATCTTTTACAATCCTGAAGGATATGCGAAGATCCGGGTGATTTTCAAGATCATCCAGGGGAATGGAGCACCAGTTGAACAATTCTCTATGGGTAATTTGATGGTTCATGTTCAATGTAAATAATCCGCATAAATATATCTGAAGAAAATCATTATCACAATCAATATCATTCATTCAAAAGCATCCCCTGAATTACCGGTCCCAGGTTCAAACGGAATTGAATTTTGCCGAAACAGATACAACTTCACCGATGTATGATTATTCCCACACATCCGGATCTGCCGAATGTGATGATTCATAAAACGACAGCTTTGTCCAGATCCTTCAACCCCATACCGGGATTGGGATGAACAGTGTCTATTTCAAGATGGGTGTTAACACAATGTTACGGTATGAAACCTTTCCATGATCTCCCTGCAGGTAAATCGGACCGGGTGAAGCCTCATCTGCCGATAATGCCCCGCCGGTAACTCCCATCACAGGCTGGTTATCGATTATTTTTTTACCATTAAGCATTACGGTCAGGTGATGGTCACATAAGGTGATGTCGAATTCCTGCCACTCGCCTGCGGGTTTTTCGGCGGATTCTGATGGTGTGATCCTGCTGTACAATCCACCCATATGATGACTGTCTAACGGTCTCCCATAACTGTCCATGACCTGGATCTCATAAAGTCCTCTTAAATAAATTCCGCTATTGCTCCCTTCAGGTACATTAACTCCCAATTTCAGGTTAAAATCCTCAAAAGTTTCTTCGGTCCTCAGATTTCCATAATGGATATGTGCTTTTCCTTCTTCCTGGACTGGATCATTGATCAGAACGCCTGATTCAACCTTCCATCCATTTACACTTTCAAGATTAGTCAGTGTCCAGCCATTCAGATCCTTTCCATTGAAGAGTTCCATGGGTTTTCCGTACTTTAATTCAGAAAGTTCAGGGGCAGTGGGCAGGGAGGGCAGCCGTTTTGCAGTGAATTCCACCATATCGACATCAATGCCATTTCTTTGCGGTACATAAGCCCTTCCCTGAAGTTCATTTTCATTAACCATGGTAAAGGTTCTCCAGGTTGTCAATGTCTGCACCCGGGTGGGAAGATCATTTTCATCCTTCTCCCGTACAATTTCCCTGGAGCTCGTCACTTTCATCGCATCCCTGGTGAATACCACACTGCTGACAGGTAAAACACTTCCGCCATACCATAGAAGATCTCCATCATAATAATTCCCGTTATTCTTGATTTGAAGCCAGCCGGCGCCTCCCGGCAGATACAACGACCACCTTCCAACAAATTGATCCTTATCGATCTTATCCGGAACGGCTGCCAGGTCTTCCGGTTGTGCTTGTGGTTGATTGCATGAATAAACGGTTAACATGAAAATTCCTGCGACTAAAAAATTTACAAGTTGATGATTTTTCATTGTTTTAAAATTTTTAAAATCCCATTAGATGAATAGTTAAGTTTCCAGTGACCATCCCGATCTGTAAGATTCCCTAATGTATCCATTTGCTTCACTGTTATTTGTTATTTCAAGTTTTTCCGGATCCCAGTAAATCCTTTTTCCAGTCCGGGTTGCTATATTACCCAGAAGAGCAATTTCAGTTAGTTCTCCGCCTGTATTGAAGTTGCAGCTGGCCGCCGGACCTCCTTTACAGGCTTTGATCCACTCCTGCACAACGATATCTCCTTCCGGAAACTGTGGCCTCGGCAATGTTCCTGGCAGGGTTCCGGCTTCCCTGTTTTTGCTTTCCGGAATAACCCTGTCGTTAAGTATTTTTCCCTTTTCGCCAATATAAAGGGTGCCATTGGCTGGCATTTCCTCATCGTCCTGCAGTTCGTCCGGCCGGGAAGGCATTATCCCTCCTTCATACCAGATCAGTTTTACCGGCGGCATGCCCTTGCGTTCCGGAAATTCATAGGTAACGATTGCGGCAAGGGGAGGAGTTTCAGGAAAAACACTGGTTGAGGAGGCATGAACACTTACCGGGTGACCCAAATTCAGAACCGGAAAAATCCTGTTGAAGAAATGGCATCCCATATCACCCATGGCTCCGGTTCCAAAATCCCACCATCCCCGGAAATTGAAGGGATGATATACGGCATCATATATAAGCACCCTGGCCTTCAACTGCTGCATCACAAGCGAATCAGCACCCCATCCTTTTTTATAGGGCCGGTCATGAGCCGGACCAAGCCAGAGATCCCATTTCAGCGTATCAGGGATTATATCTTCTCCTTCCGGGCGCGTCATACCCTGAGGCCACCAGGGCCGGTCGGTCCAGCAATGAACTTCCTTAATATCCCCGAGGATCCCTGACCGCACTATTTCCGTATTCCTGAGCACACCTTCATCCAATCGCGATGAGGCGGTCACTTGTGTGGCAACGCCTGCCGCCCGGGCTGCTTCCGTCAATATTCTTGCCTCATGAATGGTCCGGGTAAGGGGCTTGACACAGAGAATATGTTTTTTCAACCGGAGGGAATGCATGGCAATGACTGCATGACTATGGTCCGGCGTCCCGATCACAACGGCATCGATATCCCTTTCGGTATCGAACATTTCCCTGAAATCATAATAAGTTGCCGCATCCGGATGTTTATCAAAGACGGGCCTGGAAAAAACGTGGTCAACATCACACAATGCCACTATCTTCTGCCCCTCGTCTGCACAGCTTTTTATAAAATGCTGACCAACACCTCCGATTCCAATGCCGGCAATGTGCAGCATTTCGCTGGGGGCGGTATATCCTTTTCCCCCAAGAACAAAGCGGGGGACAATGCTAAAAGCAGCTGCGGCACTGCTTTTCTGAATGAAATTTCGTCTGTTCATCGCTTTCATAAGAAAAGTCTGTAAGATGGTAAAAAATATTTCCTTGAAAATTCAAAATTTACATTATTTTTAAATCTGCAACAACAAATTCTTACCGGTTTATCCGGGAGAACTGAAAATAAATATACCCGCACACTTGAAATAGTGGACGCAAATTTAAAAATTACATTGCCTTGTATTAAAAATCGCAGATAAATATTATTTCGGTCATTCGATGCATTCATTCAATAAAAATCAGATTGTTTCTGCCTTCAGATGATTCATTTCCAGGCAAGTATTTCCAAAGGATGGATTCATAAATGGGGTGGCTTTGTTTTTGATTCGCATTATTACCGTCACCCGGTTTACAGACGCCTTCAGGATAATAAAATAAATGAATTTATCAGGAAAAGATTCTCAGATTTTCCCCTGTATAACATGGAGGCCAATCTGATGCAGGCTGCTTTCATTGATGAAAAACAGGTACTGGTCGGAGGTATTCAGCCAAACTTAATTCTGGCCAGAGTATTGGGTGCTGAATTAATATGTTACCCGGATAAGGATGCAGATGTCCTGGGATATCCGCTGAAAGATATTTCAACGGTAAACGAACTTCCCTCGATTGAGATGATCATCGATCATCCGTATATCCGGGAGCTTACTGAGCAGATCGGGCAAATTCAATATGCCCATCCCGAATTGGATGTAATTCCTCCTTTCTTCTGGGACAGATCCGGGAGGGCTACCATCCACGGCATCCTTACGACCTCACTTAAACTCATCGGCGAAAAAGCGTTTTTAATGTTCATGATGGATCCGGATCTTATTCACCCAGTTCATCAATGGATCACGGATGTATATATTTCATTGATAAATTATTTCGCAGGGAGGACCAGGTTCCCGGTCAATTCGGTGCATGTCGGGGAGTGTTCAGGCACCATGATCTCAAACGATCAGTTTGCTGAATTTATAACACCCTATGTGAGCCAGATAGGGAAAACATTCGGGAATATCAGGCTTCATTCCTGTGGCCCTTCCGATCATATTCTTGATGCCATATCGGAGATAGATCAGCTTTCAGTGATCGATACAGGTTCAAATACGTCGATTGCCAAAATACGGAAAATGATGGGAGATGATTTTGAGATCAATATCGAACCGCCCTTAAAGTTAATGTTATATGATGCGACGGAACGGGATATCCTGTCGTGGCTCGATCAGATACTGGAAGAAAACCGGGATGGACCTTTAAAACTGGAACTTCATATTGAACCGGATTATTCAATCGGGAATTGTTTATTGATTTATAATAAATTGAAAAACAGAGGGTTGATTATGAGTACTTAATGTTAAAGTTTGACTGAGGTCATTGATTTCCTTTTATAATTTATTCTGCGCATTACGTTTCAGTATCTGCAGGGAATCAAGTAATCATCACACTGTAGCTCAAATAAACGGATAGGATATTTATTAACCCGAATTTGTTAATAGACAAACTCGCCTGCGGCTGACGATCCCGCCGAAGGCGGGATGTCGAGGGTTAATTCCATTTTAAATCCCGATATAACTCTAAAAAATAAATAATAAGAATCTAAAACTTTATTTCGATTGACGAATTTGGGATTAACTTTCCATGAGGTCCAGAACCATTGTTTTAAGCGCCTGCACCACCCTGACTGCAATTTTATGTCCTTTTTCTGCCGATACATTCCGTACATCTCCAAAAACTCCATTGGGGGTCATGTCTTTCATGTTTTGAAACAGGGAAGCCCTTGGTCCCCTGAGCAGATCTCCACTGGCCCATTCAAAATTATCCTTGTTTTGTTTGTTTTCAAATTGATCATATCGCACCAGTTGAGGGGCAATTTTCATCATGAGGGAGGTTTCGAATTCTCCTGCATGCCCGACTCCGCCTGCACCCGTTTCATTCAGCTTGAACAGGGATTCTCCCGCGATCTTCCACCAGGTTGCAAGAATAATCCTGCACGCCGGGTGGCTTTTCCCAAACTGCTCAATAATTACCTGTCCAATACCTGAATTGCCTCCGTGACTGTTAAAAACGATAAGATTTTTAAATCCATGAAAGGCAACCGACGCAAGAATTTCCTCTGTCTGATGTAAAAAAGTCACATGCTGAACCGTTAATGATCCGCTAAACTCCATATGATGTGCTGAGCAGCCGACACATACAGCCGGAAGAATGAGTACCTGATCCGGAATCTCATGATGTAGCTGATGACAAAAATACTCTCCGATCATTCTGTCCGTGGCAAGGGGCAGGTGTGCACCATGTTGTTCTGTGGCGGCTATGGGGAGTATTACCGGGATGCTTCTGTTTAATGCATCTATTTCTGGTGATGTTAATTGATCCCAAATCATATTTTTGAGTTATAGGTTTTTTCACTTATCTGATATTGGCGTATTTTGTCTTCATCCGGTACGATACCCAATCCATAACCCTTTGGCAATGCTACATATGGAGGTTTGAAATCCAAGGGTTCATTTAATAAATCATGAACCCTTATCATACGGCCAAACAGATCACTTGGCCAGGTGCATGACCTGGCAGCAGCAGCAGAATGAACATACATGGCTTCCAGTATGCCGAGATCCACTTCTGACCCATGCCAGCTGGGGAGGCCCGCGGCTGAAGCAATATGATCAAGCTTTTGAAAATTGGCCAGTCCGCAATTGAAATTGAAACCGTCCACGGCTCCGGTCATCAGGGCGTCTATTGCATTGTCAATCCGTTGTCCGTGCTGAATATAAGGAAGTGAAATATGCAATACGATTGGTATTGAACCATAGGCACGAAGTTTTGAGAATTCAGTTAACTTCCATCTGGGTATCGGGTCTTCCAGACATAAAACATTCCCGATTTCCTGCAATCCCTGAATGCGTCTTCTTGCTTCTCCGGAATTTTCCCAGCGTTCATTCGGATCCAGTATCACAGACATGCCCGGTGCGGCCTTGCTGATTTCCCGGCACAAGCCTGTCACATCATCCTCGAGGTCACATTTAAACTTGATGCAATCGTATCCCTGTTCATTATATTTTTTTGCCAGATCAGCCACGTCATTCAATCGTCTGTGACCGCTCCATGCACCCACTTTGACCCATTCCCTTACTGGTCCTCCCAACAGGTCAACGACGCGCAGCTTATGAGCCTTCGAATAGGCATCCCAGATCGCACATTCAAATCCATCATATTCCCTGCAGAAAGAAAATGGAAGGGATTGCAGGGTGAATGTGCTGATATCTTTTCCTGCGATTGTTTCAGCGATCCGATCCACAACACGCCAGTCATGATCCCTGTACAGTTCACCCCAGCCGGTAATCCCATTATCCAGATCCAATTTTAGCAGGATCTTTGAGAGTTCATCGAACTGTACCGACCAGGCTTCCCGGATACCGACAGGAAGTTTATGCAGCGGTTTATTCATACCCTTGCTTTCTATTGCCCCGGGATGGGTAGGTACAAGTACCTCAAATGCTGTAATTTTTTTGATTTTCATGATCAAATTATCAATGAACAGATTTACCTTATTGTGTATACCGGTTATTGTAAAGCAGGTTAGTGGTGCCATTATCGACATAGATGGTTTGGCCGGTTATGCTCCTGCTCAAATCAGAGAGTAAAAAAGCCACCACATTGCCACAATCACGGGCACTTGTAAAAAAATCCAGGCACTGATGATCTGTTTTATGATCTTCAATCCATTTTTCAGGATCAGGGGCCCATTTGCCGATAATACTCAAACTCTGTTTAGAGTAGATGTAACCGGGAGCCACCGCATTGCATCTGATATTATACTGGCCCAGTTCAACAGCCAAACCCCTGGTCAGCCCGTTAACGGCTGATTTAGCGCTGGCATATATAGCCATCCTGTGCATGGTATTAAATGACTGGACAGATGAAATGTTGATGATGCTACCCGCTTCATTGTTGTCCAGCAACTGTCTGACAAAAGCCCGGGTAACCAGCCAGATACCTTTTACATCGACATCATAAAGATGGCTGAACTCAGCTTCCTCAGCTTCAATAGCATATTTTCCCAGACCGATGCCTGCATTATTCACCACCCCCTGAATATTTCCACACTGGTTTTTAATTTCTTCGAACATACGGGCCACATCTTCTGCAATACTTACATCACCCGCAACTGCCAAACCTCCTTTATATTTGCTGGCGGCTTCCTGTGCCGCCTCAAGATTAAGGTCGTTCACAATGACACGGCCTCCTGCATCATTTACCGCCTCACAAATTCCAGGCCCGAGACCATCCCCGGCACCTCCGGTGACCAGTATATTTTTATCATTTAGGTTGATTAGCATCATTTATTATTTATTCAGTAAACAAATTTTTTATTCAATTAATTGCTACATAATCCCATATTTTTCAAATGCATCACCGGCACTCATTCCGGTTTCTATGGCTTTCCTGACCTCATTTTCGCCATCGACCTTTTCAAATGCCCGGTGAATGACCTCCTCTTCAATCTGCCTGGGGATAATGCATACCCCATCTGCGTCTCCAAATACGATGTCACCTGGCCCGATACGGATTCCTTCTATATCAATTTCCATCCTGAAATCAATCACCATCCCTCTGGGTCCCTGGTCCTGTGCATATTTCCCGATTGAGAAGGTGGGAAATCCCAGGGATAAAATACCCTTGCTGTCCCGGGTAAAACCATGGAGAACAGCCCCGGCAGCTCCTAACTTTTTAGCCCGGGTACTCATCAACTCCCCCCACAAAGCATATCTGGGTGAGGCGCCGGTACAGATATAGACTTCGTTTTCTTTTAAATCATCCAATGCTTTAAACATCAGTCCAAAAGGTACTTTCAGATTCCGGTCCTCACCCGCGTTTGAAGCCTCAAGCGGTATATCTGTTTCCAGAACGGTCATCGCTCTTCCCGCCACGATCATTTCATCATCAAGCGGATGGATAGAAGGGGGCAGGAACTGATCAAAATAACCACCCTGATCCATGACATCACCGATTATTGCGGAATACAACTTTTCCTTCATCAGGTTGAACAATTCAAAATCATTGTCCCATTTGTTTTTCATTTGGTTTGGATTTAATCTACCCTGAAGTTATGGGTATCGCGTGATTAATAATATCATAACCGGAAGAATATCCGGCAATGAGAGAAATAATAAATTAAATGATCGGTTGACCATTCAGGTCTGTCTGATATTGAATGGTGGAAATTATTTGCGAATGAGGATTCAATTTTATCGAATTCACTGGTCGGTATCCGGGAAATAAAGGGAATTGTTTTTTAATTATAAGCAGCGAAAGGTTAAATTGTAATTGTGTTTTAACAATCCAGTGATCTACAATATACTGAAATGATGTATGGTTTAAAATCGACGGGAAGTTTCATCCTGATGATGAGTATTTGTTCTGCTGCACTTTCGCAAAATCCAGCTATTCAAGAACCTGGTCCCAATATGGCTTTAAAAACGGCGGATGGCCGTGAAATAATCTGGGCCGATCCGCATGATGAGCCGTTTGACCTTGCCGGATTTGCCTGGATCGAAAAGGATACTGTATACAGGCGTTTACCCCTGGTTCCGGCGTGGGATATCCGTGCAGAAGTGGACGAACTGGCAAACCATACTGCCGGCGGGCAGACCCGTTTTAAAACTGACAGCAGAAAAATATGGATAAAAGCCGAACTTCGCGGGCCGTCGGGGATGTATCACATGCCTGCGACAGGACAGAGTGGTTTCGACCTGTATCAGTTGCAGGGCCAAGGTTACAGGTACATAAAAACGGCACGGTTTTCACCGGATACCACTGCATATGAAGCGGAAATGTTCAGCCAGGACGAAAAAAAAATGAATCAGTTTATCCTTAATTTTCCGCTGTATAATGGGGTGAAGGCGGTTGAGGTCGGATTGGAATCTGGTGCCCTTGTCGAAGCTCCTCCGGCCTTTTCGCATGAAGGAAAAATTGTTATCTACGGCACTTCAATCACCCAGGGCGGATGTGTCTCCAGACCGGGTATGGCCTATTCGAATATATTAAGCCGTATGCTGGATGTTGAATTTATCAATCTCGGCTTTTCAGGGAATGGCCGGGGAGAACCTGAACTGGCAAGACTGATCTGTCAGATCCCGGACATCCGGTTAATTATCCTTGATTATGAGGCAAATGCAAATGAAACAATCCATCAGACACTGGGTTCGTTTATCGATATCCTGCGGGAAACATTTGCGGAGGTGCCTGTGCTTGTTGTTTCTAAAATAAGATATGCAACGGCTACCGAAGGAAGCCCGGCTTATGATCTTCTCATCCGGAACCGGGATTTTCAGAAGAGCCTTGTCCTGCAGAGGAACAATGAAGGGGATAAGAATCTTTTTTTTCTCGATGGCTC
Organism: Cyclobacteriaceae bacterium; assembly: GCA_018224645.1. Lineage (GTDB taxonomy): Bacteria > Bacteroidota > Bacteroidia > Cytophagales > Cyclobacteriaceae > JAGTVG01. Next base: position 894 of record JAGTVG010000191.1, on the reverse strand, counting down.
ATCATTCCTGGGAGAAGATTATGATGAATGTACGGTTGATGGCTCTCACCCGTCTGATCTTGGTTCTCATCGCATAGCAGCTGCACTTTTAACGGCCATAGAGGATATCATGCGGTACAGGACGTTCAGAAATAAGCTTTATGAAAACCTGAAAGAAAACAGTGCCCACGATAAAAACTGATCAGCACGGATTCAGCACTGATCCTTCATGTTCCGGACCCTGTTGAAACTAAGGTAATCCAGTTGATTATTTTATAGGAGGCTTGTCGGTGATCATTTCATTTTTCCTGTCCCAGTACAATTTTTTACCTTCCCTGTAAGCCCTTGTTGCCATAATGATCCCGATGGAATGCCAGAAACCGGTCATCACATGTCCGTTGGTCATTTTATCACGCTTTCTTATACAATCGATCCAGTTGTCCAGATGGGGTTTGCTGTCATCACTCATTACGGTGGGAGGCAGTTTTCCTTCAAATTCCGGCACAGTGACCAATTCGGCGATTCCTTTTTTCACTGCTTCCTCCAGGCCTTTATAAAAATCAAAACCGGCAGGAAGATCAAGATGTTCGGGAATGAAAAACCACCGCGGTCCGCTTTCTCCGGCATGGGCATACAATGTCCCTTCTTTTCCCCTGATGACCGTATGATCACCGAATTTGTTTGCATAGCTTGAAGAATAGGAATAAAGAAAGTTCTCATTTTCATAGGTTGCCAGAGCCTGGAAAGTGTCCGGATTTTCCCTGATGTCCTGCCAGCCAAAAATCCCGCCATTGGCCACCATGGTATCTGGAATGGCTGTGTCCGTATAAAAATGCACCAGACCAATCCCATGGCTCATCCATTGGGATGTGATGCCTCCGGAATAATTCCTGAATATCCTGAATTCGAAATATT
>JAGTVG010000190.1 GCA_018224645.1 Cyclobacteriaceae bacterium | reverse complement strand
ATCAAATTATTGATTTTTTCAATGGATTTTTTCAGCCGTTCCGCCGGGGTTCCCCGGATTTCAATAAAATCAAATCCCAGCCGTTCAAGTTCCCTGCGGTACAGTTCATAAAAATATTCCCGTTTATGAGGATGTTCCCGCTGAGGATCTTCTTCCCAGGGAATATCGATCGCCGTCAGGAGATGGAGATTGTAGAATCTATGCTGCACTTCCTCACGGATCCATTCAGGGCATTCCCCATACCTGAATTCACACCATATCTTTATTACGAGAAGCGTTGTATCAGAGATAAGGAGACTGTTTGCTTTTTTTTCAAGGCGGTTTTCAAGGTTGATCTGTTCAATAGCCATAATCTCAAGATCATCCTTTGTGTATGGCCGGTTGATCATATTCAGATAATCACGGGCATACTCCGGGACCCATTCTGTGTGGTAATGTTGGGCCAGCATTTCAGCCAGAACGGTCTTGCCTGTGGATTCCGGTCCCACAATCGCTATTTTCAGTATTTTTTTCTTTGATCCAGTGTTCTTTTCCACGAAATGTATCCGGCAATTGCCAGCAAGAAAAATATTAAGAATTGAAAGCTTGTCAAAACCAACCCCTTGTAAAAATACAACGGAATTGATATAAAATCACCAATGATCCAGGCAATCCAGTTTTCGATTTTCTTTTTAGCCATCAACTGCATACCCACAAAAAAAATGGCGGTAGTAACCGCATCGATCAGCGGGACGTCGGAATCGGTAAGATGAATGAGGATCAGGTACAGGATAATAAAGGAAAACACGAGAATGAACAGCGTCCACATCCATTCTTTTTTTGTATTGGAGGTTACCGGCGTTGGCTCATGGGTCTTATCCTTCCCCGACCAGTAATACCAGCCGTATATACTCATGATAAAATAATACCCGTTAATCCCCATATCTGCATATAGTTTCGCCTGGAAGGTAAGGTACATGTAGATCAGAACACTGATGATACCGGCGGGGAAAACGAGGATATTCTCCTTTTTCGCAAAGATGACACTTAATAATCCGAAAATAACTCCTGTTGCTTCCAGTAAATTGTATTCCAGTATACCCTGCAGAAGCTGCCTGATCAATTCATTCATTCTTGCGTTAATCATGCCCCGGATTGAAAAACGTTCCAGCAGGCATTGTTTCCAGGAAAGATCTTGCCCGTGATGGATTCCGTTCCATCAGTTGTTTTCGTATTTATAATTATAGCGGATAAACTGATCGCGTCTGATAAACTCAACCCGCCGGTTCCGGTTCTTCCCTTCCATGGTTTTATTGGATTCCAGTGGCCTTTCCATGCCATAGCCGGTCGTGACCAGCTTATCCGGATCGACCCCCTTTTCAACCAGGTATTCAAAGACTGCCTTTGCCCGGCTCTCTGACAGGATGAGATTATAGGATCCGGAGCCAATGTCACAAGTGTGGCCTGCAATAATGATATCGGTGGGCGTATTCTTCAGGAGGTTGATGATCCTGTCTAAATCAGGGTATGTACTTTTCCTGATATGATAGGAATCAAAGTCAAATTGTACCCTGAGGGATATTACCCCATCATTGATCTCAAAGGCATCTTCCACCCGATCATATCCTTCACCATCCACCACCACACCGGGCTGTTCGTGGTCAATTGCTTTTTCACCATTTTTTTCACCTGTTTTCACTGCATGCACCGCCATTGCCTGATTTATCTTTTCAGGATCCAGATATAGATCCCTGTTGATTTCCTGGTAATTTTTAAGTTCCACCAGATCGATGGTATCCTCAAGGACGTTAAAGCCCATAAAATCAACCCGGTATCTGAATTTTGATCCGACAGGCATGACAATTTCGTACTCACCAGTGATCGAATCCGAAATTGTATAACCCAGATCGGCCATCTCGGGCAACAGTTCGTAGTTGACCCTTGCCCGGACTGGTTTTAACGTTCCGGCATTGAATATGCTGCCAAAAACCGTAACTACCGGTGAAGGCTGGAAGAATACAGGTAATTCCACCCTGAATATATCCGCATCATATTCCGTATTTCCTTTGGAAAAATAGGCATATTGTCCGGAAGGAGGTATATTGAAAAAAATATCTTCTTCTTCTGAATTGATCTGATTTCCAAGATTTTCCGGTGTGGTCCAGTTCTGCCAGGATTCATCCAGTCTCCTGCTGATGAAAATATCAGACCCGCCATATCCACTGTATCCGTTGGATGAAAAATACAGGGTTTCATCATCGGCAGCCAGGAAGGGCGCATTTTCCATACCGGCAGTATTTATATCATTTCCCAGGTTCAGCGGTTCAGTCCATCTGCCATTTGCCATCTGAAAAGATATATAAATATCCTTGCCACCGAAGGAATCAAATCTTTCGATGGCGAATATCAGCATTTTACGATTTTGCGCAAGAAAATAATCCCCGTCATTATTTTCGATAAAGGGATTGATGATATCAAGCGGGACCGGATTCGACCAGCCTTCGCTTGTTCTGGTGCTCATCGAAACTCCCGGTTTCATCCTATCATTCTTCTGATACTGGTTTCCGAGGATTACGGTCATTGCATTGCCGTCCGGCGAGATCGAACTGATATAATTGGCTCCGGCATTATTGAGCGGCCGGCCAATATTCTGAGCCTCATTCCAATCCTTGACCAGATGATCATATTCCGAATACCAGATATCCTCCGGATCAGCAGTACCTCCTGTATTTTCAGGATGATTCCTTCTGCTGAAATACAGGGTTTGACCATCCGGCGAAAGCAGGGGCCGGGTTTCCTTGTACTCGCTGTTGACCGTATTATCTAATTTTTCGATCACAATATTTTCCGGGATTCCGGCAGCTACGTCGATGGATATGGAGACAGGGATTTTGGAATCAGCGATCCCGATAGCATCTATTCCGTTGTAGCCTGGAACCAGAATGCCCCGTAAAACCACCTTAACGGCATGGACCTCGTGAGGAGTCTGGTCAAAAAATACATTCAATAACCTGCCATTCAGATTTACCGGCCTTGGTGTAAAAGTGCTGATAAGATATTCCTTATCCGCGATATCGTACACAAACAACTGGTAAATCGCTGTTGGATTGAATGATTCTGCAATGGCGATCTGCTGGATTCTTTGAGGCTGATCAAACCCCACGAGTATGTATTCCTCACCATTCGGATCCGATGGCAGCCATGCATTGGGATTATCTCCCCCGGCAGGAAGTACATCCGGTTTCCCAATGACCTGGCGGGCAGCGAATTCCTTCGGAGATAATTCCGAGGAAAAGGAGATTACCCTGGAAGCCCATTGGACCTGTTGCGCAAATGATATATTTCCCACCAGCATACAAATGATGGCGGCTGATTTTTTAATCACCCTTAAATAATTTCTGATCAGGTTGCCTGTGTTCATAATTCCTGACATGACCGCGGAACAACTCTTACAGATATTCCGAACCGGGATTTTACAAGGCCTCCGTTGGTCTATTTTTTTCAAAAATAAAAATATCAAAATTATAAACCATCGATCCCTGCTGTTTATTATGATTTGATGGATGTTTAACCGGATTGAAATTGCACTTTCCGGGGATTTACTCCCTGGTGTATCTACCTGAAATGAACCTGATGTTCAGATATCAATAGAACGACAATGAATAAATGGTGGGTTTTTTATGCAGATCCGGGATCTGTTTTTTCCATTCCTTCACCGTACGTGTTTTTATGTATTCATCCCTGCCTGTAATGTCCGAAGCTAAACATAATTTTGTGGAATCCTGGAGATTTTCGAGCAGGCTTTGAATAAGTTGGCGATTCCTGTAAGGTGTTTCCATGAATATCTGGGTTTGATCAAGTTGTTTTGACTGAAATTCCATTTCCCTGATCTTTTTTTTCCGTTCATGCCTGTCAATCGGGAGGTATCCATGGAAGAAAAATTGCTGCCCGTTAAACCCGGATGCCATCAGCGCAAGGAATATGGATGATGGCCCGGGCAGGGGGATCACGCTGATGTTCTTGCAGTGAGCTGCCTGGACAAATCCCGAACCTGGATCAGCGATACCCGGACATCCCGCTTCAGAAACAATGCCGGCAGATAGACCCTCCTCGATCAAGGTTATAAACCTTTTAACCTCTTCCACAGGAGTATCCTTATCCAGGGTTTCGAACCGGATTTTTTTAATATCCTTGACGCCAAGGATCGAAAATAATCTTCTGGTTGTCCGGACATTCTCCACAAGGAATAAATCGAGCTGCTGGATAATGCTGAGAATTACAGGTGGAATGAAGTCCTGGGGGTTATTACCGGAAATGGGTGAGGGGATAAGGTAAATTTTCCCTGGGGCCATGATCAGTTATTTTATGTAGGAAGCGACCAGTTCGATAAAATCTTCAGGAGCGTCGGCGTGGATCCAATGACCGGCTTTTTTAAAATAGGTGATGGTGGCTTTAGGGAACAGATTCTTTATCTGGCCTTCATCTTCCGTTTTCACATAGTTTGATAAGGCTCCTGCTATAAACAAAGCGGGCCTGTTATAGGGTTCCTTGCCTTTTATTTCTTCGCCGATCTTATCAAGGTTCTTCCGGATGACTGGCAGATTGATCCTCCATTTAAGGTTGTTTTTGGCATCCCGTTCTACGTTCTTGAGCAAAAATTGTCTGACCACCGGATTGGGTATTGATTTTGCCAGTGACCGGTCAAGTTCTTCCCTTCTCTCCGTTTTTTTTATTTTAAGGTTACAGAGTGCATCGATGATTTCATCATGGTGAATTGGATAGTATTTCGGGGCAATATCCACCACGATCAGCTTGCTGACCAGGGCAGGATTTTTGAGCGCGAATTTCATCGCTGTCTTTCCCCCCATGGAATGCCCGATCAGGACGGCTTCCGCTAAATTTAATGACTGGTACAGATGTTCCAGGTCTTCCACCATGACATCATAATCAAATTTCTGATGATGGAATGAACGGCCATGATTGCGCTGATCCACAGAGATCACCTGATTAATTTCGGAAAATTTTTTTGCGATCGACTGCCAGTTGTCAGAACTGCCAAAAAGACCATGTAGAATGATCATCACATTTCCCTTGCCTCTGCTTTTATAGAAGAGTTTCATTAACGGCGATTAGAAATCATAGCCTAATGATACAAAAAACCTCGGTTTTAGAACATCATAATCCTCAATGGGATAGGCCATGTCAAATTTCATATAATATCCAAGCAATACGGTTCTCAGGCCAAAGCCATAGCTGGAAAGCCAGGGGTTTTTAAAATTCTGAATTCGTGCCTGAAAAGGTGATCCTTCATTCCTGATCAATTCCGTATTCACACTGTTTTCCGTAGCAAACGGGGATTTCCCGGTCCAGGCGGAACCGATATCAAAAAACCCGACGAACAACAGATTCCTGAAAAAATTGGAGGTAATCGGACCGTTCACAAAATATCTTACGATGGGAAAACGTAATTCAAAATTAGCCATCAGGGCATTACTTCCATTAAACTTGTTATAATCAAATCCGCGCAGGGGGGTTAAAAACTCCATAAACAACTGGTTGCTGTTGTCTCTCAATGGGAGGTTAATCAATGGATCGTTTTCTCCCGTAATATTGGTCTCATTGAACAACCAGTTATTCAAACCGCCCAACAAATATTTCTGCTGATTCGGACCGAAAAACCTGCCATAATAGAACCTGGTCGCAAAAATAAGTGACCGGTGGATTTTCTGATAATTTCTGAAATCAATATAGAAGTTACCAAAGTTCTTTTCCGGATTGTTCAGACCCTGGTATAAAATATACCCGATCTTCCCGCGGGTACCCTCGAGGAAATTGAGCCCTGTGGTCACCGAATTATCAAATGTAAATTCCGATTTGAAGCCTCCATAATGGATCGTGCTGGAGGTCTCTGTCCCCGGCGGAGGGGTAATCAATACCAGGGGATCGAGTTCGAAGTATCGTGTGACCGCATAAAAAGGTTTTATGGAGATCCTTGACGTTACGTTCAATGGCAGGGAGGCCCCCATTTCAAATCTATTCAATGTATATTTCTGACTGCCCTGTTCTGCGGATCTGTAAAGAGATTTTCTCTCATACCGGACATTGAAGTCTATGGTATATTTAAGATACTGATATTCGCCGAACATATTACCGCTTCTCAGATCGGTGGTAGCCAGGATCCCGCCATAAAATCTGTGATTTTCAAGAAGGTCATTCATCTGGGTTTCAAGCTGTATTCCGAAACCGAGCAGGGGATCAATCACAAAGGAGGTGACGATGTTGTTTGCGCTGAACAGGGTTTCATAATCAAAAGGGCCCATGATCTCGCTTTCCCGCCTGAATTTCCGGTATTGTGACAAAAAAGATTCCTGTTTCTGGGTTTCCTGCACCACATTCCTGTCAAATACATAATTATCGGTATCGATGAATTCACCTGAAGGCGGCAATTCTTCTTCCTGGATCTCCTGCCCATTCTCCTCCAACTGATCTTGCCGTTGCCGGATAAGTTCCTTGATAAGATTCTGTTCGAGTGTTTTCGCCTCATTCAGGGAATCTTTGAGCGATTCCCTTCTCTGCCTGATCTTTTCCGCCACGTATTTAGCGCTGATGATTTCCTGTCTCCTTGTCTGTGGGGTGAACTGGTTCCCGTTGAAATCAAATTCCGGATAATGATAAACATGTGTATTCATGTCATTGAGCATGGATACAACCAGCCCTTCCTTATTCGGACCGATGTCATATTCCCTGATGCCAGTCCTGAAATTACTGACCTGTGTATAGATCCTTTTGTTGATATCGAATTTATAAATATTATTCACCCCCTGCTGGTCACTCAGATAATAAAATTCGGTCTGGCTCACTGGAATGGGATGGGTATTATTGCTCAAGGTATTGGTTACCTTATATAGTAAATTCCGAGTCGTATCAACATCGTAGATGTACAGATTAAATATGGAGTTGATATTTTCAACGTCAACCTGGCGCTGAACGCGGAGGCTGTCGTTGGGACGGTTGGAACTGAAGATCACTGCACTGGTTCCTGGGATGAATTTGGGATTGATATCGTCATAAATATCATTCGTTAGCCTTTTTATGGAATTCCTTCTCAGGCTGATCAGGAATATATCATTCTGGCCTTCAATATCCCCGCTTATTACGGCAAGATTCCCGCTTTCAGAAACATCAAAATCTTTTATGTTACTGAGCCGGGTAAGTTCCTTTTTCTGTTTGCTTTTTGAATTTATGTTATAGAACCAGACAAAATTCTTGCCATATTTTGTGGAGATGATGGCCAGATTGGAATTGTCGATCCAGCTGGTCAGGGGAAGATCGTAATCAATTTCCTGGTTGATCACCTTATAGCCACCCACATAGGCTTTTCTGGTATTCCCCTTTTCCAGACCTTTAATCTTGACCCGGTATTTACCCCGTTTATTCTCAGTAAAGGCAAGACTTTTGCCATCGGGACTGATCCGAATTTGATTGAAGTATTTACCCCGTTTATTTTTGATCAGGATGTTTTCTTTATCCGGAGCAGTATAACTTTCAAGTACATAGTTTGAAATTTCGTTATAAAAATTAAGCCAGTCCCCGACAAAGGATTTAAAGGACATGCCCAGGGTATTGGCTACACTTTTCTCTTCATTACGGATGATCCGGGTCAGGTTAAGGATATTGGCGATATGACTTCTTCCGTATTTTTCCGCGATAAAATTCCAGACGGAATGGCCGATCATTTTAGCATCTTCTCCTGTATATTTATTTAATTTCCTGGGATTTTCATTGATAAAATGATCTCTCATAAAATCATCAAGGGCAACATTCCAGCCATAGGCGATATAATTAGCCGCACCATCAATAAACCAGTCCGGGAGGGTGAGCAAATAAGAACTCTGGAACATATCGGACAGGCTCCCTCCGAACATCATATCGTTAATCAGCATCTGGGAGATTTTAAACACCAGCTCGTTCTTGAAGCCAGTGATAGTTCCCGGATAAGCCACTTCAACTTGTGGCTTTACAAAATCAGTCTGTCCCCCTACCGTAAAATTATTCTCATTAACGCCGACATTGCTCTGTTTGAGATCTGTGGGCGAATTATAAAGAAAAATCCTGGTTTTGGTATAGGGAGAATATCCGATGATGTCCGTGATCCTTTCAAATTCATCCTCAAGGAATTCTGCAGCCTGTTTTGCAATATCTTCCCCCCCATCATAATAATAAACCTCAAAATTTTCAGAACTGAGGTATCTCCAGTCGAACATTTTGTATTGCAGACGATTTTTGCCGAATTGTTCAATCGTCATCTGGGCATTTGCCACATGGAACGCCAGGAATATTAAAGAAAACAATACGATTCTCCTCATGAATTCCTTTACAAATTATAATTAAATGTAATCACTAAAATAATCAATAAAACCTTTTAATATCAACTTCTTTGTCAAGTTCCCTATTATTCAACAAATATTCAACGAACATCCGGGCAAAATATGGTGCCAGCGATACACCTTTTGAACCCAGTCCATTAAAAATGCCAACGCTGGAATGTTCAGGATGTAATCCTATCACAGGTCTCCTGTCCAGGGTGGCCGGTCTGATCCCCGCTACCTGGCCTGTGATCCTGTAATTAACATTTAAAAAACGATTTAGTTTGTCCTCGAGATAATTTTTTGCCTGTATGGTTGGTCGGGTATCCTTGTAATTCCAGTCATAGGTGGCGCCCACCTTGTAAAATCCTTCATCCCAGGGAATAATAAAGATCTGCCGGTTAAAAATAAATTCAACAGAATCTTCAGGACGGATATACAGGATCTCCCCTTTCACCGGCCTGAAGGGTATCCGATTGAAATAAGGATTGCCGGCAGCTGTATAACCTTCACAGAAAATTATTTTTCCGGCGGCAATTTCCCTGT
>JAGTVG010000189.1 GCA_018224645.1 Cyclobacteriaceae bacterium | reverse complement strand
GAAACAATCAATCAAATCCAATCGGTTTGTTCCAGGATCAGAAATGGATTTATAAGCTAATCATAAGATGAGAAATTTATTGCTAAAACTTTCAATACCGGTTTTTATGTTTTTTTTGATCCCGGCCAATGCAGATGCACAATGTGATTTTAACAAACAGTCTCAGCGTTGCATCAAAGATCTGCATGACGGTTTCATTTATATTAAAAGTTTTGAAGTGGATGGCCTGAACGGGGGAAAGGAAAAGATCGAATATTCATATGTGATGACCCGGGATACCCAGTATTACCTGAATATCTGTACTCCTGAGTCAAATCCGGACGGGATCATCGTCACGATCTATGATTCACAGCGGAATGCTGTCTCTTCAAATTTTGCTGACGGAAAATTTTACGAAGCCCTGATCTTTCAGTGCAGCGCAACGGGCATCTATTATCTTACTTTTACCTTTAATGATTCAAAAAATTTCTGCGGAAGCAGTGTGCTGGCTTTTAAAAAATAACCCCTTTATTCCCGGTGCACCACAGTAGCGCTGGCCTGGGCCAAGGGGAAAATAATTGAATCGGCTATGTTCACATGATGGGGTCTTGAAATAATAAAAAAGATCAATTCAGCAACATCATGGCCTGTCAACGGAGTAATCCCCTGATATACTTTATCTGACTTTGATTTGTCACCCTTGAACCTTACCGCTGAAAATTCGGTATTGACAAGTCCCGGGTTAACCCCTGAAACTTTAATCCCATGCTTATTCAGGTCGATCATCATCCCTTTATTGATGGCATCGACCGCGAACTTGGAAGCACAATAGACATTGCCATTCGGATATACTTCTTTTCCTGCAATAGAACCGATATTAATTACATGACCGTGTTTACGCCTGACCATTCCAGGCAATATGGCCCTTGAGACATAAAGAAGCCCCTTCACGTTGATATCGATCATCGCATCCCAATCATCCATATTACCTGCATCGATCGGATCCATACCATGGGCATTGCCCGCATTGTTCACGAGTATATCTATGTCCTGCCAGGGAACCTCAAGCGACGAGAACGCCTGAAAAACTGCCTTTTTATTCCGGACATCGAAATTCAGGATCTTTACTTCGGTCATTTTTCCAAGTTCTCCCGAAAGATCCTGAAGTTTTTCCTGCCTCCTCCCACAGAGGATAAGTGAAAAATTATTTTTTGCCAGAAGGCGGGCAGTTGCCTCCCCGATCCCCGATGAAGCCCCTGTAATACAGACTAATTTTTTCATGATTATTCGAACAGAAGGTAAAATGTAAAAACATTCGTTTGCAGACTTTCTATACCTTCACTGTATCCAAAACGGTCTTCCTTCAATAAATTCAGCAAACCTCTTGAAAATCTGATCTCAGGAGAGAATTTAAACAATGGAAAATATAAATCAAAGCCAAATCCAAATTCGGCCGATAAATTAAAATCTGCAGTCAGTAGTTTACGTTCATTTTCATCCTTCTTGTTGCCGCTTGCCTGGATCCCGGGCATTACCCCGGCTATCATATAGATCCGGGTATTGGTCCACCGCCTGGATTTATATTTAAAGAGCAGCGGAATATCCACCACGGTTGATTCTACAAGTTGATTAATCTGGTTCCCATCGGTCAGATTATATTCCACCTTGTATTCATAAAAACCCACTTTGGGGGTGACCCTGAAATCAAAGAACTCCCCAAGGCGTAAATTCACAATGAACCCAAGGTCAAATCCGAGCCTGGAGGGTGTAAGGATGGATTGTATCGAATCAAGTTGCGGCCTGATAAAATTATCTGAATATTTAAGCTGGTAATGGGAGCGGTGACCGGCAATGAGAAATCCATAATGTATCCACCGCTCATCATAATGAGGTAAATTCGTTTCCACGTTCTTTTGTGAGTAACCGGCAGTGGAAACCAGCAGAAAAATAAGAATCAAGCCTTTTCGGCCAGATATACTGAACTTATTCCGAAGGTAAGTGGTAAACATTTAGTTTTTATGAATCCTGCCTTTTCAAGTAATGTCAGAAAATCATTGCGTTCCGGAAATGCCTGTACCGATTCAGGCAGATATGTATACGCCGACTGATCTTTTGAAATTTTTTTGCCTATGAAAGGTAAGATGTTTTTAAAATAAAATTCATACACCTGTTTAAAAGGAAATTTCTGAGGCTTTGAAAATTCAAGGATCACAACCGCACCTCCGGAATTCAAAACCCTCGACATTTCAGATAATCCCTGATAAAGATTTTGAAAGTTCCTTACACCAAATGCAACGATGATGGCATCGAATTTATTATCTTCGAACTGCAGGTTTTCTGAATCCCCATACATTAAACTGATCTTATTTTCAAGCGACATTCGTTTTAACTTCTCCCGTCCCTTGTCGAGCATTCCCTCTGAAATGTCAATGCCGGTTACCTGATCAGGGTTCAATTTCAATGCTTCAATGGCAAAGTCACCGGTTCCGGTGGCTATATCCAGTATTCGTTTGGGCCGGTAATCCTTCAGCAGCCGGATGGCTTTTTTCCGCCATCTGATATCGATCCCAAGGCTCAGGAAATGATTCAGAAAGTCATAATGCTGACTGATGTTATCGAACATCATGGCTACCTGTTCCTTCTTGGAGAGTTTATTATTTTTATATGGGACAATCTGCATGAATAGTATTCACCTGATTAAGGTTTAACTAAAATAATAAGGAATTTGTTGATCAATAGGATTGAAAGGCGTGAAAAAATCAATTCCTGATATTCAATACCTTAAATTCGACCCTCCTGTTGATTTCCCGTCCTTCCCTTTCATCATCAGTGGACGCCAGCGGCCGGTCTTCACCATAACCAACTGCTTTGAGTCTGGATGGGTCAATCCCCTTGGTTTTCAGGGCATCAATCACCGCTTTGGCCCGACGGTAGGAAAGATCATAATTATATTCCTTTACGCCAATGTTATCGGTATGACCTGCAATTTCAATCACCATTCTTGAGTTTTCGGATAACATCTGATAAAGTTTATTGATTTCCACATACGATGCCTGTTTAAGGGTGGCTTTATCAAAATCGAAATATACATTTCTCAAAACAGTCGAAGTACCTGTTTCAAGCTTGCGAAGCCGGAGATTAAATTCACGCACCTGTTCTTCTTCGGCCATCGCGGGTATGGTTACCGATTCATTATGGAAAAGATAACCATCCCGTTCAGCAGAAATGGTCACATTGGTTGGATTTTCATTTCTGAGTAAGGCAACATATTCACCCGTCACAATTTTGCTGATGCCTGCCAGAAAACTCTGGTCGTTGTTTCTTACCTGAACGGTGGCATCAATTGGATTGCCGGATTCATCCTTAACGTGTAAAAGTAACCTGATGGCCTTTTTGTCAGGTTCTTCCTTTTTGACAATCTCCGGTTCTTCTTCGGTGATCTTCCTGATCTCTTCCGGTATGGTAAACATATAAATGTCCTGATACCCGAATCCATCTTCTTTAACCGATGAAAAATACCCTTTCCTGCCATCAAGCGTGGTAATGAAGGAAATATCATTATCGGGTGTATTGATCGGGTAACCTATATTCACCGGAGTGATCCATTTTCTTTCGGCCGAATCATAGACGGTTTTATAGATATCATACCCTCCCATTCCATTATGTCCTTCACTGCTGAAATAAAGGGTTTTCCCATCATAATCAATAAACGGAAAATCATCATTCAGTTCCGTATTGACAGGCGGCCCGATGTTGTGGATCTCAGTCCAATACCCCCTCTTATCGCGGATGCTGTAGTATATATCCAGTCCTCCCATCGATCCGTCCCGGTTACTGGCAAAAAAAATCACTTTGCCGTCCGGCGAGAGTGAAACTGAAGTTTCCTTGTTTGCCGTATTAATGCCTCCCCCGATGGTTTCAGGCCGTGTCCACTGACCCGAATTCTGTTTGTTGGAAACATAAACATCTCCTCCGTTTTCATCTACATAGATATACAGTACCTTCCCATCGTCGGAAATTGCCAGACTTGATTCAAAATAAAGGGTATTTATCCTGGGTGAAATATTTTCGGCGCGTGACCACTGACCGTTCTGTTTATAGGAGATAAAAATGTCTTCATAAGGGAAATTATCATCAAACACATTCGAGTTGATGTTCCCTTCCTGCCTTCTTGAAGTAAATACCAATACACTCTCATCCCGGTTAACGCTGGGGCCATAATCGGGCCACTCCGAATTGATCATGGATCCGACATTGGTGATGTTGTAATTCAGCGGTGAAGCTACCATCTCCTTCCCCCGCTCACATTCTTCGATCCGTTGATTGGCAAGTTCAAGGGATATTTTATCCGCACCGTCATAGGATGGCTCACTATTGTACAATTCGATATAACGATTAAAAAAATCTATCGCATTATCGAAATCAAGCCCGAACTGGTATCCGCGTCCGATCAGATACGTCAGATCGAAGGTAAATTCGGGATCGATCGAATATACATTCAACAGGTATGGTGTGGCCCTTTCTTTCTGAATGGTCTGCAGAAAAAGATAACCAGCCATATAATTAGCCTTAAGATTGTCCGGATCAAAATCAAGGACCTGAACATAGGCATCCCTCGCCTGGTTGTAAGCCTGGGTGTTGGAATATATCTCATCCGCAACCTGAATCAACTGGTTGGCTATTTCCTGATTGTCCTGAGCAGTAGCCGTTGAATTAAGAATTATAAACAGGGCTAAACCAAAGAATACCCATACAACCTTTAACTTTTTTAAATAAAAAATGCCCAAGTTATCGCTTTTTCAATAATGAAATTTAAATATATATAGGAAAAAATAAATATCAAATAACAATGTTCTTGATATCTTTTAAAAGATCCCTGTCGGAAAATGTTTTTCATGGCCAACTCCTCAATTTAAAATTCAGTATTTGCACAGGATATTCCGGCTTCATCAGATCCAGTTCTGATACCAGATCTTCATATCCAGATGACCTGATTGTCAATAAATAACGCCTTCCAGCGCGTAATTTTATCCGGAAACTTCCTTTCTTATCATCAACATTAAAAATCCCGATCAGCTGATTGCTCAACATTTCCCTGACGATCAATGCTGCACTCACGGGATTGCCGGTGATTCTATCCGAAATTTCACCGCTGATTTCAATAATGTTTGTGTCCACATCATTTCTTATCAGCATGTAGATATCCGTCTCTCCAAATGAATCTTCTCTTTCTGAAGAGAAATATGCGCGTTCCCCATCGGCACTCCATACGAAAAATATATCGTCATCGGCTGTATTGACCGGGTAGCCTGCATTTTCCGGCCGTGTCCAGCGGTCCTTTTCCACCAGGTATTCGCTGAAAAAAATATCGTATCCCCCCATTGAATTATGCCCTTTAGAACTGAAATACAGCTTATTTCCATCTGGATGTATAAAAGGACCATCCTCGTCATATACTGTATTGATGTACCCGCCGATATTTTCCGGAGAGGACCAGATTCCTTCCTGGTTCCTGTTTGAAAAATAAATGTCCGTGCCCCCCATGCCTCCTTCCCGGTCGCTTGTAAAGACGATCAGATCTCCCAATTCTGTGATGGAGGCATGGGATTCCCAGCTCCCTGAATTAATTCCCTCCATCCTGACCGGATCGGTCCACCGGCCAGCGGCGTATTCGCTCCAGTAAAGATCGCCAGCTATTTTTGATTTAAATAAATTTTTATCCCCCTGGTAAAGGAACAGCCTGCTGCCATCCGGAGACAATCCGACAGCCGCATCATGGATATCGTCATGGTGAACAGGTTTCCCGATGGATGCAGCTTCGGTCCAAATCCCACCCTTTCTTGTCGAATAAAATATACTTTCAAAAAACTGGTTCGTCAGGGGATCTGATTTTGTACCAGGGGTCGCCTGTCTTTTTGAGGTAAAAATGATCATATCTTCATTTTTATTGATCAGCGGCGAAAAATCACTATAAGGGCTGTTTATTTCCGGGCCCAGGTTGACCACCTCTACATTGATCAATGGATTCCTGGCCAGCAGAAGCCCGTTCCTGCACATCTGTATAAACCTGTCGACCTGCCTGACCTCCTCCCCGTTCTTTTCCGCTTCATGATGATATAGGAGTTCCTTCCTATAACTCTCATAAAAAATGATCGCTTTCTGAAATTCGTGCCCGTAGTGGTATGCCCTTCCCATCTCATAAAAAATATTTTCAGGGGCATCTTTCTGTTTATAGGCAAATTCCAGGTAGGGATAGGCCCTGTTTTTGAAACTGGTATTGAGATAACAGATCCCGATCCGGTAATTGTATTCTGTATTCCCGGGACTGGCGGAATCCAGGGAAAGATACCCTTCCAGCCCCTTTTTATAATCACCAATGCGGTAATATTCTTTTGCGAGCGGCTCCATCCTGTTGATGAACCAGCCGGATTCCTTTTCCTGAGCAATAACCGTTGTCATGGAATGAATCAATATCATTAAGCCGGAAATAATGCCAGATCTTTGTTTCATAAAAGAATCAGATCCCTGATTAAAGCCTGAAAATAGTTATTTATTAAGTTCTTCGAAAACCAGTTTCACGTTTTTTATGAATAATTTCGTTTTAACTTGCTGAAAATAAATAATACAGGTCTGTTTTGTAATCGGGAATTAATGAAAGTTCGTTCGGCTGTATTTGAAAAAAGTGTGACAAAGGTTAAGGATTGTCCATCAACGGGCTTTCCCGAAGTGGCTTTTATTGGCCGTTCGAATGTAGGTAAATCCTCGTTGATCAACCTGCTTTTTGAAAGGAAAAAACTGGCAAAAACCTCTGCCACGCCTGGTAAAACCCAGACAATCAATTATTTTTTAATCAATAGGAACTGGTGTGCCGTGGACCTGCCCGGGTATGGATGGGCAAAAGTGAGCAGGGATAAAAAACTGGCGTGGTCAGGATTTGTCAGGGAATACCTGCTGAGCAGGGAAAATTTAATGTGCCTTTTTGTTCTCCTGGATATCAGGCTCGAGCCTCAGCCCATTGATCTTCAGTTTTTAAACTGGACCGTTGAACAGAAGATCCCGATCGCACTTGTTTTCACCAAATCCGATAAGCTTCCAAAAAACAAGATCATCGGTGCTGTTGAAAAGTATGAATCCGAACTGAAAAAACACTGGGAATTTTTGCCGGAAATATTCATCACTTCCGCCGAGGATAAAACAGGCCGGAATGATTTACTGATCTATATTGATTCCATTTTGAAAGATTAATTTTTCTTTAACCAGACAACAAGTTGCATTCCTGAGTTTGTCCATTTCATGTAGGGCTTAATAAAAAAGTCAATGATTCCCGGCATATATGTTTTACCTACATAATATCCATAATCAGCAATTGAATAATTTAATTTTTTACTATTTTCTTCGAATGATTCGATTGAAAATTCATATAAATGAAAGGGAGGATGCATGGGACTTAAATTTCCGGAATAATCCAATCCCCGGATTTTATAAAACCTGTTAATCAATCTGCTGATCAACCAACGTGAACTTGGGACCTCGATATGTATTATTCCATCCTTCTTCAGCCATTGTAAAGATCTTTCAATGGCACCGGCAGGATCATTCAAATGTTCGAGTACGGCGCCAAAAGTAATGAAACTGAAAAAATTTTCGGGCAAATCCGCCTCCTCAATGGATGTGGGGTAAATATGTCCGGGATCTATTTTCATTTGCCCGACGGCCATGTTATAAAAAGGTTCAGAGGGTTCCAACCCATATACATCAAAACCGTTTCTTTCCAGAACTCTCATACATTTACCGATGCCTGCACCTACATCAAGTGCTTTTGTTCCATGTCCTGAGTTGATGAGTTGTTTTAACCAATCGATTTCCCCGGAAAAATAATCCGGCTGAACATCGAAATATTCTTCCTGCCAATATTCTCCTGGAGGTAATCCATAATGATCCATAAAACTTTCCGGGATGGGGAGTGGATTTGAAAAAATCAGGCCGCATTTTTTACATTTACAGACCGAAACCGTTATTCCACTCATTTTATTTGGATAAAATCCCTGGGATCGATTTAATCTTTTACCAAGTAGCTGGAAATTTGAAGAATTACTGCCGCACATATTACATTTCTTCACTTCATAAAAAATATATTTTCTTCGGGTATGATTTTCCCAGGCTTTCACATTCTTATATTTTAGAAAATTTTACGTTAATTAAATGTGTATTTAGCATATTTATTGGTCTTTCAATTATCTTTTTTCAATTTTACATCAAAAAATAATTATCCATGAAAGATTTAACAGAAGTCGCCTCTATTTCAGGAAAAGGTGGTTTATACAGGGTCCTGAAGCCGGGACGTTCGGGGGTGGTCCTGGAAAGCCTGGATGATAAAAAGGTCCGAATGGTGACCAATCCAACCCATAAGGTATCCATCCTGGCAGAGATATCTGTTTATACGAATACGGAAGAGGGTGCAGTTCCCCTGGAAGATATATTTAAAAAAATCCACCAGGAATTCGGGGATGATCCCGGTGTTGATAGCAGATCAACGCCCGAGGAACTGATGAGTTTCCTGGAATATATATTGCCGGAATACGACACCGCCAGGGTATATCCATCGGATGTTAAAAAACTGGTTAACTGGTATGTGATCCTGTTGAAGGAGGCCCCGGAATTGTTGAAGGAGAGGACTCAGGATAAAATCGAAGAGACAAGCTCCGGATCAGAATCAGAAAATCCCAGGGTAGAAGAAAATCAACAGGATTCATCAATATCCGGGTCTGAAGTGGGCAATAAATCCACTGAAAAGAAACCTTCAGATAGGAAAAAGAAGTAAAATGTTTCATAACAACACACTATACGGCAATTTTTTTGATGATGGCAGATGCGGGTTATGATTCACGGAAAAAAGGATTGGGGCATGAAATTAAAGAGTTATTCGAATACGGTGATCTTTTTTTAATTCTCGCCTATCGTGATTTGCGTGTCAGGTATGCACAGACGTTTTTAGGAATTTTCTGGGCTTTTCTACAACCTGCAGCGACACTCCTCATTTTTATACTGATTTTTGGCAAGGCTGTGAAAGTTGATACCGGAAATGTGCCTTACCCCCTGTTTGCCTTGACGGGTATGGCTGCCTGGGCTTATTTTTCCTTCGTGTTAAGCCAATCGGGACAATCGATCATCGGTGCCCAGGAAATGATCAAGAAAATATATTTCCCAAGACTGGTAATCCCCCTGTCTAAAGCCGTTGTGGCTTTTGTGGATTTTTTTATCGCAATAATTTTTGTAATTATTTTAATGATTTTATATCAATATTCTTTTACGATCAACATATTATGGTTTCCGGTTTTTTTTCTTATCAATATAATTGCCGCACTATCGATAGGGATCTGGCTCAGTGCGCTGACCATCAGATATCGTGATTTTATCCACGTTATACCCTTTCTGGTTCAGTTTGGATTATATGCCACGCCTGTCGGATATCCGGCATCGCTAATCCCGCAAAAATACCAGCTCATTTACCACCTTAACCCTATGGCGGGGGTGGTAGAAGGTTTCAGGTATTCTATCCTCGGCGTGGGCGAAATAAGTATCTTTTCCTATATATCCTTTATGACCATCGGGTTACTTTTTGTTTCAGGAATAATATATTTCAAAAAGGTGGAAAAGGTAATGGCAGATATTTTATGAAAGCATCTCTTATAGATGCGACTGGTTATTTTCGATTTCATATATTTGCCAAAAGATTGATTAATAATTCCATCAGATGTCAGAAGTTGCAATCCGGGTTGAGGATCTGGGCAAAAAATACAGCATCGGTTCCTATAAGGCCGGGGACCTGCGGAACGCGTTTGGCAATTTCTTAAAGAAATACAATCTCTTCTCTGTTCATCACCGCTCCACATCACATAATCAGCATATAAAAGAGTTCTGGGCGTTGAAAGAAATAAATTTTGAAGTAAAAAAAGGGGAGGCCATTGGTATCATCGGAAGGAACGGTGCCGGGAAAAGTACCCTGTTAAGGATCCTGAGCAGGATTACGGAACCGACAACTGGTTTTTACACATTGAACGGGAGAGTTTCATCATTACTGGAGGTAGGGACGGGTTTTCATATGGAGTTGACGGGCAGGGAAAACATTTACCTGAACGGTACCATCCTGGGAATGAAAAGACGGGAGATCAGGGAAAAATTTAATGCGATTGTTGAATTTTCGGGTGTGGAGCAGTTTATCGATACCCCGGTCAAGCATTATTCAAGCGGCATGAAGGTCCGTCTTGCCTTCAGCGTGGCCGCACATCTGGAGCCTGAAATTCTGATCATCGATGAGGTATTGGCGGTGGGTGATGCGGAACTTCAGAAAAAATGCCTGGGGAAAATGGAGGATGTTACCGGTCAGGGAAGAACGGTATTGTTTGTGAGTCATAATCTGGTTGCCGTTAATCAACTCTGCCAAAAGGGATTGTTGTTAGTAAATGGCGAACTTTCCTATAATGGAATGGTATCGGAAGCGGTACATAAATATATAACTTCTATTAAAATAGAGGCTGCTGGAAATAAATTAATTAATGTCGAAAACAGGAAAGGAAACGGGAAATTCAGGGTAGAGGATATTAAGTTACTTAATGAGAAATTTGAACCCATAAATATTGCGCGGACAGGTGCATCATTAATTTTTGAAATAAGATTTAATCGGATTATATCACAAAATGAAGGTTATTTCAGGGTTGATTTTGCCATTGATACCGAACAGAATATGCGTATTGGATGGTTCAGTTCCGATGCCGTCGAACGAAAGCTTTCAGGGGATTTTAAAATCATTCATTTAAAAATCCCCCGGCTTATTCTTGGTGAAGGTGATTATTATCTTACTTTTTATGCCACACTTAACGGAATTGTTGTGGATTATATTCCTCAGGGATATTCTTTTACTGTTGAAGAAGGAGATTTTTTTGGTACTGGCAAGACAATCCCGAAATCACAAACATTTATCTATTCAGATCATCAGATTTATTCTTATCTATGAACCTGAGAAGTTTCTTATATCGCCTTAAACAAAAATGGAATTATTATACGGCAAGAAATGATTTTGAAAGAAACGTCGCTGAAATAAACAGGAATCATCAGCGGATCGTTCTCTCCAAATACCATTTCAAAATAATAGGTCTCGATGTCCGGTTCAACAGGAAAATTCATGGTTTTATCATTGATCGGTTAGATTTTTTTTTACAACTGGCAAACATTCCGGAGTCTGAGATTATCCTTGAAAAGGATCAAATTAATTTTAAAACAGGAGATATTTTACTTAATGTAATTACGGCTGAGGAAATTTATATCCTGTATGAAATTTTTGTGCGAAAATGCTATGAGGTAATAACCGAAAAAGATTTCAATGTGATCGATGTTGGATTAAATGTAGGTTTCGCCAGTTTGTTTTTCGCTCAAAACCATCAGGTAAAAAGAATTTTTGCATTTGAACCTTTTAAACCAACCTATGAGGCAGCCCTGACAAATTTTGAATTAAACACAAAATATTCCGGAAAGATAATACCTCATAACATTGGTTTAGGGTCTAAAAATGAAATCCTTCGGGTGAGTTACAATGACAAATTAAAGGGGAAAAATTCGAGCCTGAATATAGGATTAGAAAACACTGAATTAATTCATATACAACGTGCTGACGAGGTTATTGACTCCATTTTTGAAGATAATCCTGCGAATCGTTTCCTAATTAAAATGGATTGTGAAGGAATGGAATTTGAAATTTTTGAAATTTTTAAGAACAAACCGTTGCCTGATCAGCTTTTTGGCTTTTTAATCGAATGGCATTACAGGGATCCCAAACCGATCATTGATGTCCTGATCACAAATCACTTCAGGGTTCATAAAACAAATTATGGTAAATTGGGTTTTATAACGGCCTTCAGATAAAATGGGAATCCTCAAGAATTATTTCCTCAAAAAGATCCGATCCCTGCTGGGAACTGCAGAAATAAAAATAATATCCGAAGAGATAAGGAGAATCAGGGAAATCACGGAAAATACATACATCGACAGATATTTGGAAGAGAACCTTTTTCAAAACAGTTTTTATAAGGATACAAAAAGGATAACCCATTTCCACAGGAGCGTATATACCCAGAATGGAGAAGACGGGATCATCGATGAAATATTCAAAAGAATCGGAATCACTAATCCGTATTTTGTTGAATTTGGCGTTCATGGGATTAAAAATAATTCAACATTTCTATTGTTAAAAGGATGGAGCGGTTTGTGGATTGGGGAAAGTGAAGCAGGCAAAAAAAACATATATAAAAAATTCAAGAGGTCACTCCAAGATAAAAACTTAACCTACCATCAAGAAAGGATTACAAAAGATAACATTGAATCAATATTCGATTTGAATGCAGTACCTGATAAATTTGATTTTTTATCGATTGATCTTGATGGAAATGATTATTGGATTTGGCAAGCCATATCAAGGTATTCCCCGCGATTGGTAAGCATAGAATATAATTCCACTTTTCCTCCAGACATTTCATGTGTGATGTCCTATAACGCTGAACATAACTGGGATCAGACAAGTTATTTTGGCTCCTCTTTGAAAGCCCTGGAAATTCTTGGGAGAAAAAAAGGATATGAACTGATAGGATGTGATTTCACTGGCTGTAATGCTTTTTTTATTAGAAATGATCAAAATTTAGCTCTTTTTGAGAGTCCATTTACAGCAGAGAACCATTATGAACCTCCCCGGTATTTTTTGAGGAAACCTTGCGGTCATACACAGGGAATGGGAGATTTTGAATTAATAGCATGAAAGTTCTTTTATTTTCAACCCAATGGCCTGAATATATGATCGAACTGGCAAATGCAGTGTCAATGCACTGTAAAACCATTCTCATGTTGCCCACGAATCACCGATTCACTTCCGAACACGAAAAATTGATCTCAAAAAATATTTTATTTATCCCTTTTGAGGTTGTTTTTTACAAAAGTATCAGAAAAAATGCCAGGATGTTATTCCACATTCTGCGGGTTTTATGGAAACATAGGCCCGATATATTGCATATTCAATCGAATGGACACAGACTTTTTTACTGGGTCTTTTTCCTTAAACCCAGAAGAACGCGGCTGGTAAATACAATTCATGATCCCGAAAAACACGTGGGTGACGAATTGTCAAATGCCATTGACGATACCCGGGTAATATATTGGTCTAGGATTTTTACTGATAAGTTTATTGTTCATGGAACATATCTTAAAGATCAATTAGCAAGATCCTATCATATCGATAATTCCCGGATTGTTGTTATACCGCACGGCCATTTCGCGATTTATCATAAATTTCAGAAATACAAGGCAAATGAAGATGCGAATACAATACTATTTTTCGGTAGAATCTGGCAGTATAAGGGATTGGATATTTTAATTGAGGCTGCCAATCTGCTTATTGAAGAAAATCCAAATTTAAAATTCATTATCGCGGGCTCGGGAGAAGAATTGGAAGGTTATCAGCAAAAAATAAAATTCAAAGACAATTTCTTTTTCGATAACCGGAGAATCCCCATTGAGGAAGTAGGATCATTCTTCGAAAAGGCCGCTATAGTGGTCCTGCCCTATCGGGAGGCGACACAGAGTGGAGTGATCCCCTTAGCCTATGCATATTCGAAACCAGTTGTCGCCACGAGGGTTGGTTCACTTCCTGAGGTGGTTATTCATAATCATACCGGGATATTGGTTGAGCCTGACTCGGTATCATCTCTTGCACAGGGAATCCGTAGTCTGATCAATGATACGGAGAACCGAAAGAAAATGGGTCAGAATGCCAACCGTTACGCTCGAAAGGAATTATCCTGGGATCTGATCGGGCGGAAAGTATTCGAATTATATAATTCATTTTAATAAACAGATTAGAAATAATTGTCAATTAAATAACCAAAATTATCTCTGATAAGAGCGATATACAGCATGAATCAGCATAATTCCCATATCCCGCAGAAAAAATTCTAAACCGCATGAATATTTTATATCTGGCGGACCCTAATTCAATTCATGATTTGAAATGGATCTCATTTTTCTCTAATATGGAGCAATACAATACCTTCATCTTACCGCGTTATCACCATTTTAAATTTTATAAGCGAAGTAATGACAAAATTGAAATTAAGATTTTGAATCCGATTCATGATTTTTCGATTTTACGTTTTTATCAAACATGTATTGATGCCTGGAGGATTAAAAGAATAATCAAAAGAAATAAGATTGACTTGATCCATATCCTGTACGCAGAACCAAATGCCCTTTGGTGCCTTTTCAAAAGATATTTCAACATCCCAATGATCATTTCTTGCCGGGGTACAGATGTATTGAAAACCATTCCTGAGACTTTCAAGAAAAAGACCTTGATTAATTATATCGTTGCTCCAGCCTATAAACGGGCATTTCTTATGGCCGATATGGTTACCGGCACTTCAAAAAGTCAGTTGAAGTCTATTGTAAACCTTACAGATCGAAACAATCGCATGAAACTGGTAAGAACCGGCGTGGACATACAACATAATACTTCCATTTCCCAAGTGAATCTCCCTGAGGAAATTAAAAATAATCCCTACATTCTATTTCCGCGATTTATCAAACCAATATATAACCATGAGTTCTGCCTTGAAGCCATCAGACTGTTACCTGAAGAAATTAAACAATCCTACCAGATGGTTTTTGTTGGGAAAAACGATGGAGATTTACGGTATCAGCAAATAATTGAAGGGATGATCAGAGAAATACCGGATGCCAACATCCTTTTCTTAGGTAAACAATCTCAGGATGCTTTCCATGAATTAATAAAAAGATCTTCAATTGTTGTGATG
>JAGTVG010000188.1 GCA_018224645.1 Cyclobacteriaceae bacterium | reverse complement strand
TTCGGGTACTGGATTAAAAAACCGGAACACGCCGGTATGATCAACAACATGACCCGGGAAACTCTTCTGATCTATGAATTTGTAGACAGGAAGAAAATTCTGGACCTGATTCAGGATCATCTTTCCGGCAGGGACGACAATTCCCAGGAAATCTGGTCATTGTTTGTTATAAGTGCGTGGATCGAGCAACATTTTAATTAATACCTGCTTGAAGATACTATACATCCATCAGTATTTTAAAACACCGGAAGAGGGAGGTGCCATCAGGTCATGGTATATTTCAACGGCAATGGTAGCGGCCGGACATGAGGTGCATATGATCACTTCGCATAACGGAAAGGGATATGTCAAAAAGAATCAGCGAGGTGTGCAGGTGCATTATTTACCGGTCAGATACATGGGATCCTACGGTTTTTACCGGCGGATAATTGCATTCCTGAATTTCAGCCTGGGTGCCTATCTGAAAGCTAAAAAGCTTGGGGAGCCGGATCTGATGTATGTTACCTCGACACCGCTTACCGTTGGGATTGTCGCCTTGCTGCTCAAAAGGCTGTTCCGGCGACCTTATGTTTTTGAGGTGCGTGATCTCTGGCCGGAAGTGCCGGTACAGATGAAGATCATCCGCAATCCATTGATCAGGCTGCTGACGGGAAAGCTTGAACGCCGGATTTATGCCGGTGCCAGCCGCATCATCGCACTTTCGCCCGGTACCGAGCAGTATATCAGAAATATTCCCGGAATACATTCAGTACATTTTTGCCCTAACATGTCTGACTGTGACTTTTTTAGTATGAATGAAATGGGAGCGGAAGAGATAAGGGAAAAATATTCTCTGGAAGGGAAATTCGTGATCGGATATTTCGGCGCCATTGGCCGGTCAAATGCACTCGGTTACCTGCTTGACATTGCTTTGATCGCACAGGAACAAGGATGGAACCTGGCTTTTCTGATCATTGGTGAGGGACCGGAAAAAATAGATCTGATTAAATACAGTGAAAATTCCGGAATGAATAATCTTCATTTTATTGAACATCAGGATAAAGCAGGACTCAGAAAATATCTTTCCGTTATCGATGCTGCCTATATTTCATTTGCCGATTATCCGGTATTTCAATGGAACAGCCCGAATAAATTTTTCGATGCCCTCGCCAGTGGTAAAATGATCATTTCAAATGTCAATGGCTGGATCCGCGAATTGATAGAAACACAACATTGCGGTTTTTATTACCATCCTGAACAGCCGGCTACTTTTTTTAGTAGCCTGAAACCGGTCATGGAGGATCCTCATAAATTGGCGGCAATTAAAAAGAATTCAAGAAACCTGGCCGAAGCCCGTTTCAACCGGAAGATCCTCATCGAAAAATTGTTCAGTTATCTTGGGATTTAACTTTCAGATCCTTGGTTTGAACTTCGACTTGATAAATATTGCATGGGCATCTGGATTTCCCATGATCTTTGTGAAAGTCAGATCTTCATTCCTGTCGCGGTATTCTTTTACGATCTCCCACCCGATCCATCGTCCGATCCTTCCCGGGCAATTCTGGCTTATCTCCAGTGTCTGTGGTCTTTCGGAGATGAATTTATCCTTGATAAAATGGCTGGTTTCAAAAAGCAGTTCATTTTCAATGAAATTTGCCCAGATTATTGCTTCATTATAATCAATGTCATTCATTTCAGCAGGCGTATATCCAAGAAATATTGAATCGGGAACACAGGGTAGCATCTGTTTTGAAAAAAAATATGACTTGCCATAATAGATCATATCGGCAAGCAGGCTCTGATCATCCGGATCGGTTTCATTATATTTTTCAGACATGAAAAGGAGTGTATTGGGGACGATATTTTCTTTCCTGTACCTTTTAAGGATATACTTGGGGGTATTCAGCGGACGGTAGGAAGCTTCCCCGCCAAGATAATAATCCAATCCAATGATGATCAGGCTATCGGAAAGGTACATATCATGAGCCAGTCCGGTAAAAACCGTTTTTATTGCCGGGGTGGTAAAATCCGGATAGAAGTACTTGATCCTCCTGAAGGCTTCAGTAAACTGATCTTCGATTTCCTCAAAATCCCCAAAAACCTGCTTTGTTTCCTGCCAGAGGGTGTCTATACTCGGATCATGCAATAATTGGAAAAAACGACCGATAAGAATGGAATCATGTGGGTATTGCGACCGGGATAAAAAAACTTCAGCGAAAACCGGGTTTTTATCAATAAGCTGTGCAAGCTCCGCTTCTGATTTGATTTTGAATAATTGTTCATCGATTCTTTCCACCTGCAGGTCAATGTTTATCCCCGAAACATCCGGCGAAGGCACACAATTTCTATTATTGTTGCAGGAGATTAAAAAAATCAGTACCGTTACCAGGAAGAACAATGCTCTTAACCATGTCGGTGTAATTTTCATCCTTATTTACCCGTTATCTAAGCACAATGATAAGTTAACGAATAAATAATATTTATATTTAAACTGAAAAAGATATAGTTTCATATGAAGCAAATCATTATCCTGTATTCATTAATGCTCCTCTCCATCCCTGTATTTCCCCAGGTGAATATCGGTTTGTCCGTAAAGCCGGGGATCCTAGCCAACCGGGTATCCTCTGATATTGAATCGGTATCTGTTGGGAAGGACGGTTCCAGGCCAAAAATGTGGTTCGGGATCTATGTTGAAAAGGAACTTAAGAAACATTATTATTTTTTAAGCGGTTTACATTGGGCTCCCAAACGGTTTGGCATGCGGATCAATGATGGATCCGGGCAGCGGACACTGAATGTAAAGCTTCAGTATGTACAGATTCCTCTCATGTTGAAGCTCCTGACCGACGAAATCGCACTGGATAAAAAAATTTATTTTCAGCTGGGTCCGGCCCTCGAAATCAAGTTTCACGATTCAACTGACGGAAATTTTGAGGATTTTTATATTAAAAAAATTAATTTTCTGGATGTTAGTCTGCATTTTGAAACGGGGATGGAATTCCGGGTCGGATATAATACAATTTTAGCCGGGGGAATTGCCTATTACCGTGGCCTGATCAATGTTGTCATTCCCGAATCATCGTACCAGGGCGATCTCCGTGTCAAGAATGATTTTTATGCCTTGAATTTCAGCATTAAATTCTAAGCCGTCAATTCTTTATATCTGAAACAGCCGGTCAGATGATCGTTCACAAGACCAGTGGCCTGCAGATGGGCATACATGATTGTGCTTCCCGTAAATTTAAATCCGCGGGATACCAGGTCCTTACTCAGTTTGTCCGACAGAGAGGATCTGGCCGGGATCTGGTCCAGGTTGTTCCAGGAATTAACAACCGGTTTTCCATCGACGAATTGCCAGATATACTGATCAAAACTTCCAAATTCTTCCTGTACCTTCAGAAACTGCCTGGCATTGTTTACGGCTGAATTGATCTTCTGCCTGTTCCTGATAATTCCCGTATCATTCAGCAGTTCGGCAATTTCTTTATCACCGTACTTTGCTACTTTTTCAGGATCGAAACCTGAAAATGCCCTTCTGTATCCGTCACGGCGTTTAAGAATGGTGCTCCAGCTAAGTCCGGCCTGGGCTCCCTCAAGAATCAGGAATTCAAAATGTACCCGGTCCTCATGCACGGGAACACCCCATTCCCGGTCATGATAGAGAATATATTCCTCAAAGGAATGAAGGCACCAGTCGCATCGGGGAAGGGCAAGGTC
>JAGTVG010000187.1 GCA_018224645.1 Cyclobacteriaceae bacterium | reverse complement strand
TTGCAGCAGGGAATTCCGGTTTCTGATATTCTGTACCTTGAAGGAGACAGGATGCCACAGTATCAGCCCGGTACTGATTTATATGAATTACCCGTGGGTTATAAATCTCAGCCGGTCAATCCGGATATCCTGATCAGCCAGGCCCGTACCGACGGATCGGGAATGATATCAGCAGCCGGTCAGCAGTTCAGGTTGTTGCTGCTGCCCAATGATTCCGTCATGGATCCGGCAACCCTGCAGGGCATAGCGGATCTGGTGCAAAATGGCGCTATCCTCTTTGGACCGCCACCCACAGCCACCTTGTCTCTGAACAGGCTGGGTGAAAACAATGCAGACCTGAAGGATCTGACGATGAAAATCTGGGGAACCGTAGACGGGAATATCCGTACCGACCGTGAATTCGGGAAGGGCAGGGTGATCTGGGGAGAATCACTGGCATCCCTGATTGGAAGGCTTGGCATAAAACCTGATTTTGAATGGATTTCCGGGGATTCGGCAAAACTGATCTTCATCCATAAAAGGGCTGGCTCGGATGACATTTTTTATGTGGCAAACCAGGAAGACCGTGCCGTCCGTACGGAATGCCGGTTCAGGGTTGAAGGGAAAACGCCTGAGATCTGGGATCCTCAATATGGCACCATCAGAGAGATTGCGCTTTTTTTGTCAGGCGACGGCTGTACGAGGATACCGGTGACTTTCGGGCCAAAGGAATCCTTTCTTTTCGTTTTTAAGGAAAAAATTTCCCGGGAATATGTTGCTTCCCTTTCTTCCGGTGAGGGACAATTGTTTCCCATGGAAGATCCGGAAAATATGGATGGCCAAAGTCCTGAGATCAGCTATGCAGAAAACGGATACATTGTAAATTCCCGGGAAAGCCGGGATTATATGCTGACAACCAGTAAGGGGCGTTCGGCCCGGGTTACAACCGGAGGGACAGAAGTTGTTCCAGTTGAGGACAATGAAATTGAAGTAATTTTTGATAAGGAAATTCCTTCCCTGAAAATTTCACATCCTGTATCCTGGACAGAACTGGACAATCCGGATCAGCAATTTTTTTCAGGGAGCGCCGTTTATTCAATCGACTTTTCAATTCCGGAAGGATGGTTAATCAGGGAAGATCCGGTTTATCTATTATTGGGAGAAGTGCAGATGACGGCCAGGGTCAGCCTGAACGGCCAGTCTCTCGGAACGGTCTGGATACCGGACTACAGGCTGCCAGTGAGCGGTATTCTGAAGGAGGGCGAAAACCTTCTGGAGATCGAAGTTGCCAATGTTTACCGGAATCGTATCATCGGTGATCTCAGACAATATGGGAAAATGGAAAATATCTGGACCTCCGCGCCTGTCGACGATCTGTTCAATCCGGAAATGGAACCCAGGATTTCTGGATTGCTGGGCCCTGTGCGGATCATACGGCCGCGGCCGGCCGTGGTGAACTTTGATGATTGAGGGATCCGCCGGAATGGAATGATACAGGGCCATAGTTGCTGAAATTTTTGCAGGATTCCAGCGCCTGAATACCGTTCTTCAGCGGAAAGGAAATCCGGCTAATCGATTTTCCTTTCCCCAAAAAACCTGACATGGCTGAACCTGGCGATGACCATTCGCGACGGGCCATTGGAGCCTGCAAAAATAAAAATCCCTGCTTTCAGAGAGCCTGGATCACTTTGCATTGTCAATGTTTGCCTTGTATATTCTTCCCCGAACCGGGCAGCGGACAGGATAAGGGTATTCCCTTTTTTGGCTATTTTGATCATATCAGCTTTCATGACAGCAAACTTGTCAGATTCAGGAATCCAGCCGGGGTCTCCGCCGGCTGAGCTGAAAATATTTCCATCCGGCGTTATCCCGAATACCAGGGATTCGTAATTTGGTCCTGGACCCAATCTGATCTTGAGACCAGCCTTCTGACCATTACCCGAAAAGGATCCATTCAACCTGACACGCGCTTCCATTTCAAAATCACCCTCGACATTTTTCCACAGGAAAATGGATGTATCATCTTTGTTCTCCTGATCACAGGATGAGTTTATAAGATAATAGGCGTTTTCTACCGGGTCGTACTCAACTTTATTATTGTCCGCATCCGCTCCATCAGGGGCCAGTCCTTCAAATATGCCGATCATTTTACCCTGATCTGCATTAGAATCAATGTTTTTCTCAGGAATAAAATCAATGCTTGTCCACCGGCCCCTGGCATACTCAAAAAAATTGGCTTCATGCCGCTTCAGGTTCGACCAGTTGTTTGATTCCACTCGGATTTTTGCTCCTGCTAGGATCTCAACACCTGTCCATTGTAAGGCAGCCGGGGCTGTAAATTCATTGGTCGTTGGATTCTGCTGGAAAAGCCCGACCCGTTCATCATTCACATATACATTATAGACACATTCTCCATCCCGTTCTGTCAGCGTATTCAGGCAAACCGTGTATTTCCCTGTTTTTCCGGGAAAAGTCCCTTCCGCCGCGGCCATATGAAAGGTGTAATTAAGATCATCACCAGCAAGTGCATTCAGGTCTTTCTCCACATGATAGGGCCCATAGGGTTTCCTGTTCGAAGCCATTCCTTCCTGTTCAAGATCAGGAAAATCCGCTATGGCACTCATCCTGATTATCTTCTCATCAGTCTGACATATGGCTAACGCGCTGAAAAATGTCAAAAAAAAACCGGCAATAATAATACGTCTCATATATGCTAAAATTAATCGGTTTCTACCGCTTCTGAAACCTGAGCCGGAACTGTATTGATATCAACGTTAGCCGGATGCCTCAAAAGTTAATCAAAAGAATAAAGTGGTTTCTGATTATCCCCGAACTTAATGAAATTCCAAAATGGAGGACTTTATCCCATTTCACTCAGGGCCCCGTTTGTCAGCCGGATCGTCTCATCGATCTCGTCGGTGTTTTTAAAGCCGATTGTAAAGGCATCCACCAGCCCTGAATGAATCACGTGGCGAATGGATCTTTCCCGGTCAGCGAAATTGGTAAAATCTCCTTCCCCGAATATCTTCATGCCGATGATGCCATGACCTTTAGAACGCATGATCTTTATCTGTTCAACCACATCGGGGACATGAGACGCATCGCTGTTCACGCCGCGGGCAGGTTTAAGCATATCTATTTTCACCCCCTGCGGATTGATCCGGACCAGGTTCACATCAACCCAGTTCAACTCAGCCGCTTTTCTCAGGGCCGTCAGAGAATGACAGGATACGCCATGGGAGCGAATAATCTTTTTTTCCTTTGCTTCTTCCAGCGCATCCAGCACCACCTTCCGTTCTTCATCCCAGTCAGGTGTTTGTACAGCATGTACAAGGACCGCATCCAGATAATCCACATTCAATTCCTGCCGGTACCGGTCAAGGGTTCCAAGCGGATCGTCCGGGATCCGGGGCATTTTGCTCAGGATGAAAAGTTTTTCACGGGGAAGACCGCTGATAGCATCCCTGACCCAGGTATGGGTCTGGTAGTTTTCAGCCGTATCGATATACCGGATACCCCTTTCGTAGGCGTAATGTATCAACCGGTTGAATTCGTCGGTGCTGAGGGAACGCTGAACGGTTCCGCCCATTGTGCCGGTACCAAATCCAATCCGGCTGATTTTCAATCCTGTCCTGCCCAGGGGGATCAGGTCTTCAGCCCTTGGTTTTTTATTTCCGGCATAGGATGGTGCTAATACAACTGCCCCCGTAACTGCGGCAGTACTTTTAATGAATTCCCGGCGGGTTAATCCTTTTGCTTTCATCAGTAAATAATTTATTTTTTTTTGTCTGATGGAACTCACATGTTGCTAACAATCATTTTCATTGATATTCGTGTTCGGAGCAACATGTTCGTTTCATGGTAAAAAACTTAATGGTACAAGATCAACTTCTCAATCCGGTCGGCTCTTCTAAATTTATAAAATTCATTCCACGTTAAAAATACTTTTTTAATGAATAATCAATTCCTGAAGAATAATCAATTCCTGTCCCGGCCTGGAAAATTAACGATACCACATCAAATTATGAACTTTCAGCCTGATTGGAAGCATGATTACCTGCTCTCCTAAATCTGTAGTCCGAATGATCGTTTTTTTTTCTGGTATGCTCATCACAAAAAACACGAAAATAATGCTTTTTTCCCTGTTTTTGCCTATACTATAGAATACACCAATTCTGATAACATCATGTTTGAAATTCTGGAAATCACAAAAGACAATGTTATCGCTTTCAAGGCGACTGGAAAGATCGAGGGAGCTGATTATGAGAAAATTATTCCCTTGATGGAAAAGACCGAAAGGGAAGGCAACCAGGTCAGGTTATTCATTGAGATCGGCGATATTAAAGGAATTACCGGAAAGGGGCTGCTCAAGGATATCGTCACTTATTTCAAACACATTAAGCACATTAAAAAAGTGGCAGTTGTCGGCAGGAACGGCGAGGGGAAAGGCTGGGCTGAAGTTGCCGATCCTTTTGTCAAAGCAGAGATAAAATATTTTCCGGTTGAGGAAAAAGTAGTTGCTGAAGAATGGATTGTTAAATGACCGTCTATTCGCTTAACTCCAGCCAGCGGTCCGACTTCTGATCAATTTCAGCGATGAGCTCTCCCAGTCGGTTGGATTTATCAAGAAGTTCTTCATGATTTATGGTTCCACTGGATATTTCGGTTTCCAGCAGGGATTTTTCCTTCTCCAGTTCTTCAATTTCAATGGTAAGTTGTTCAAGCTCCTTTTTTTCCCTGAAACTTAGCTTCCTTTTTCCTGCATCCTGGTTCGCTTCAGGTTTGCTGGAAGTATTTTTAGGAGCGTTTTCCTTATCATTCCGATTGGACGCCGATTCCTGCTCCTTGAGCGTTGCACGGTAATCGCTGTAATTTCCTGGAAAATCATAAACTTCTCCTTCACCTTCGAAAATAAACAAATGATCGACAAGCTTATCCATGAAAAACCGGTCGTGAGAAACAATGATGAGACAGCCTCCGAATGCTGCCAGGTAATCTTCAAGTACATTCAGGGTTACAATATCGAAATCATTGGTGGGCTCATCCAGAACCAGGAAGTTTGGATTACGCATCAGAACCGTCATCAGGTAAAGACGTCGTTTTTCGCCTCCGCTCAATTTGTCAATCCTTACATATTGCATTTCGGGGGTAAAAAGAAAATGGTTAAGAAACTGTGAAACCGATAATTGTTTCCCATCGGCCAGGGTAACATATTCGGCAATTTCCTTTAAGATATCAATTACCCGCTGGCCGGAATCGAATTCCAGTCCCTGCTGCTGGTAATAGCCGTAGACTACCGTTTCTCCCTGTTCAATCCTGCCGGAATCAGGCTGCATTTTCCCGGTGATAATATTCAGAAAAGTTGTCTTTCCTACACCGTTTTTGCCGATGATGCCAAGTTTTTCTTTTTTTTTGAACGTATAGGAAAAATTATCAAGAATGGCGGTTTCCCCAAAACTTTTGGAAATTCCATCCATCACCAGAATTTTTTTCCCCATCCTGGAAGTCTGAACATTAATTTCAACCTCGCGGTCACTGCGCCTGTATTCAGACTGTTTTTTAAGATCATAAAAAGCATCGATCCGGTATTTCGCCTTCGTGGTGCGCGCCTTCGGCATCCGCCGCATCCATTCGAGTTCATTACGCATCAGATTCCGGGCTTTTTCTGCCTTTTGTGACTGGTTCAGCAAACGTTCATTCCGGTGTTGAATAAAATATGAATAATTTCCTTTGTATAAAAAGGTGGTTTTTTCATCGATCTCAACTATTTCATTGCAGATCCGGTCCAGAAAATAACGGTCATGGGTCACCATTAACAGGGTTATCTGCGATTTTGAAAGATATTCTTCCAGCCATTCTATCATTTCCAGATCCAGATGGTTGGTGGGCTCATCAAGGATAAGAAATTGAGGCTCATTCAATAATGTTACAGCCAAAGCAAGACGCTTTACCTGTCCACCGGACAAGGACCCTACAAGCTGATCCTCATCAGAAAGCCTCAGGACCCCAAGCATGGTTTTAATTTTCGAATCGAGATCCCAGGCCTGGTGGAAATCCATGCTGGCGATGGCTTTTTCAAGGTTTTTTGAGTTATGATGATGCAAGGCAAGCTCATATTCCCTGACAGCATCCATCAGCTCGCCTGATTTTCCATAAACTGCCTGAAACATGGTAAGTGAGGGATCGAACTTCGGATCCTGTTCGAGGTAAGCCAGTTTTATATCTTTGTTCACAACGCAATTACCAGCATCAAGGGAATCCTTTCCGGCGATGATATTCAGCAGCGTGGTTTTGCCGGCCCCATTTTTTGCAATCAGGGCCGTCTTATCGCCTTCGTTCACACTGAAGGTGATATCGTTGAAAAGGCTCATATCGCCGAAGGATTTAAATCCGTTTTCTACGAGCAGGTAGTTGACCATTATTTCCAGTTAAGGAGGACAAAGATAACAATATATTATCCTCCCCATGGGATCTGCGGGAGGTCTGATTAAGAAATTTCCCCAAGGATCCCGATCATTTGGAATCAATCGAGAATTTAATCAGGGTACAATTTTGACAATCCGTGAAGGGTAAATGAAGTTGATCGGGTGCGTGAAGAATTCCTGGAAGAAATTTCTGATGAAAATTCATTCAGTAAACACGCTCTGATTTGAAATGCTCCAATTTCGTTGTATTTTTAGTTGTTAATTTTTAGCAGCCATAATATAAACGAAATGAAAAAACACATTCTACTACCTTTTATGATCTTATTGGCTTTTTTTCAGGTCAATGCACAATGTGACAATCCATTCTATCAATTCAAGGAAGGCACCCTGATGGAAACGGAGAACTTCGATGAAAAGGGGAAATCACAGGGAAAAACCGAAATCCGGGTTATCCGGTGGGATGAAACGGGTTCAGGCTATGTCGCTACCCTGGGGTATAAATTTTATGATAAAAAAGGCAATTTGGGCCATGAAGGTGATTATACCATGGAATGCAAGGATGGCATCATAAGCATAGATATGAGCGCCTTTATTCCGGATGAATCGATGGAAGCATTCAAGGACATGGAAATGGAGATGAAAATGGACCAGCTTGAATTTCCTGCCGACCTGAAAGTAGGCCAGGAACTTAAGGATGCAAAATTTGAAATGACGGCGAAGGGCCCGATGCCTATGAATTTCGTGTTTTTATTCACAGACAGGAAAGTTGAGGACAGGGAGTCCGTGACTACCCCGGCAGGCACCTTTGATTGTTTCAAGATCAGTCAGACGACAAATTCAAAAATGATGATCGCTAATTCCGAATTCAAGACCATCCAGTACCTCGCTGAAAAATATGGTGCGGTAAAATCTGAAACCTACCGGTCGAATGGGAAAATGGTCGGCTACAGCCTGCTGACCAGATTCGAGGATTAATCGGATATTTTCAATTCAGGAAGCCACAGGCTTACCGGAATTATCCGGGAAGATTGATTTACCGGATCGTTTATCAGGACAAAAAAAACCCGGGATGAATGGCAGGCCGTTCATCCCGGGTTTTTGAGTATACAGGTTGCCTAATTGCCGGCAGGGGCTTGTACTACCTTCACAAGCCGGTATATCACCGAGGAACGCTGAGCGGTTTCGATCTTGCCGATTTCCTCCAGGCCCTGCTCAGGAAAAACAATGTCGTCGGCTAGTGAGGTGGCCAGCGCCTCCTTCAGGCTTGGATAAATATCGTAGGATACTGTATTGAATTTAACATCATCTCCTGAAGGGGAAAGGATGACTGCATTGCCCCAGCCAACCTGGGTTGTCTTTTTTTCATCCATGGCCTTCTTGATGAATGGAGCCCAGTGGTTTTTTTCCAGTTCAATTAGCTGCCCGGGATCTGAAGCGGTATGATAGATCATTGTCAGGTATTTAAAATCTTCCGGCTGTGCATCAGCGGCCTGTTCCCAGTGCTGGTCCATCACAAAGGCCGTGGTTGTGACTGTGCTGAGAGAACCGGTTTCCATTTTTTCCATCGATACCCCTGGAAATGCACCTGTCGGGTCCCAGACTTCTCCGGCAGCATCGATATCATTATAAGTATTGACGAAGAGAAAATTTGAAGAATTCTGGAGGTCGTAACCATTCATTTTCTGGAGTATGGCCCAGAAGGTCAGGTTTCCTTTTTCCATGGCCTTTTCTGCAACCTTACTCCAGTAGGTGGTTTCACGGTTGATAAATTCTGCCACTTTATCGGCCGGAACATGGCGGTACTGATACACTGTGATCCCCTGTCCGGAGCCGTAAATCTGAATGCCTGCAAACAGGATCATAGTAAGGCTGATCTTCCGGAATATTCCGGATGGATTGAAATTTTTTTTCATTTTTAAATTGGTTAGATTTTTTAAATTAGTTTGGATAATGCTGATGCACTATTAGAAAAACCAGGATATCCGCAGCAACTTTTTAAGTCAGGAGCATCCATGATAAATGCTTTTTGCTGAAATGACATCATATTGAATCTCCAAATTTAAGGGATTTAACCTGTATGCTAATCACACATGACCATATTTAGTTTTAGTAAATTTTACTAATTTCCAATTCCATGCATCCGGAGGGATAAGCTTATCAGGGGCTTTTCGTCAGGGAAATCCAGTCCATTTTGGCCGGATTTCTGGCCGGGCTTTATCCCAGTTTATATCTTTCTGCATTTCAGCCGGCAACGGAGATGGAAATGGCTCAGGGAAGATTTTTTTCTCCGGATTTTCCACCCGATACCGCGGCCATTATCATCAATGAAGAAACAGAGAAAGTCCTGGAATGGGATAATGCTGTGGGAAAGAGGATCTCGATCTGGGGCCAGTTCGAATATGTGGTTATAGGGGTGCTCAAAGATTTCCATTATGAATTGATGCATCAGGCTGTCATGCCCATGGGGTTGATAACCTATCCTTTCCTGCCCATTGGCGTCAGATTTCCCGGCATGGCCGCAGTTAAAATAAGCGGGGAAAACCCGCAGGAGACGATCCGTTTCAGAGAGGAGCAATGGAACAAGCTCGCACATGGCAGTCCTTTCAGCTTTTCCTTCCTCGACAGTGATTATCAGGCTCTTTACAACAATGAGATCAAAACCGGAAATGTATTCCTGCTGTATTCTGTTCTGGCCATCCTGATCGCTTCCATGGGATTTTTTGCCCTTTCATCCTATACTGAATCCGGTTTTACGGCCCTTCCAAACGGTTTGCGGTTTCCCTTTCAATATACCTTTTCCGATATTGGTTTTGCAGCAAACTGGTGGAGCAGCGATGTACTGATCCAGGATAAAAGATATGCCTGGTACAGGGAATTAGGCTTTGAAATCAAAAGGGATGGCTTCCTCAAGGAATTCGGCATAGGTGTTCGTTGTCTCAAGGACGGAAAACCCTGATGTCCCCTAACCAGTATGCCAGCCCGGATTCATCGATGATGAGTTTATGTTTTTAAGAAACATTGTGTGCGGTAAAACTGGTCTGCATGAACACAGACACCACCAGAGGGTCTCAGAAATTCATGATTATTTAAGGTATTTTCAATTGCATTTTTTAAATTGAAGTGAGTGTTCGTTAATTAAATTATCTGGAAGTAAAATGGGAAATAGAAATT
>JAGTVG010000186.1 GCA_018224645.1 Cyclobacteriaceae bacterium | reverse complement strand
GTCGCATCGGGGAAGGGTAAGGTCAATGGACATAACTTGCTGCGTTTATATCGAAAGTACCGCCGGTGGCATGATCGGCTAATCCGCTCGCGAGGAATCCGATCAGCGGGGCTATATCTTTCGGTGTGGTCAATTCGTTCAGTGCGATATCATTCAGGGCAGTTTCTTTTCCATATTTATCGAAAAATTTTTGTGCCATATCCGTCTGAACAAAACCGGGGGCTACATTGAAGGCAACGATACCTTTTTTTCCAAATGCCCTGGCTATAGAGCGCGTCAATGCCACAATGCCTCCTTTGGATGCCGCGTAAGCCATATACTCTGCCGTATCTCCGCGGAAGGCGGCCCTGGAAGAAATATTGATTATTCTTCCCTTAATCTTGTCCTCAATAAAGTATTCGATGGCTTTTTTGCAGAGCAGGCCCACTGCATTTAAATTTACATCGATGGTTTTCATCCAGTCATTTACCCATTCTATATCATTTGCTGTGATCTCCGTCGGAATGGCAATTCCTGCGTTATTGATCAGGACATCCAGCCGTTTCATTTTGATGATCACGGCCCGGAAAAGGCTGCTTACTTCCAGGGCTTCTCCAAGGTCGGCATGAAATACAGCCACATTTTCGCCATATTTTTCAACAAGTTCCACGGCAAGTTCCCTGTTTTTATTATAGTGAACCGCCACCCTTGCTTCATGTTCAAGGAAATATTCAGATAATGCCCTGCCGATCCCCCGGTTGCCCCCGGTAATCAGGATGGTCTTATTTCTAAGATATTTTTCCAATTTTTCAGCATAAAAATTTCAAGATAACCATGCCACTTCAATATCTCAATGGAATAACCGAATTAATTTATCAGATTATCTTTTATCACCGGACATTAATTGTTAATATAGATATAATTTTATGACAGCCAGCTATGCTCAAACCCATTTGCCTGTTTGGGGGAATATTATTTTCCACCCTACTGATCCTTACCGGACCTGATGTATCCTGTCAGGCAGGGGCTGAGGATGCCCTCCTGAATAAGAGGATCGTATTTTATAATGTTGAGAATTTATTTTATCCGGGAGATGATTCCCTGAAAGATGATACCGAATTTACACCCCCGGGCGCATACCATTGGACTTATTATCGTTATATCCAGAAGATTAAAAACATAGCACAGGTTCTCATTTCCATGTCGGAAGAGGGAAAACCTGCGGTGATCGGCCTGTGTGAAATCGAAAACAGGAGAGTATTGGATGACCTCAACCGAAAGACCTTTTTAAAAAATTGGGGCTACAGGATCATTCATCAGGAATCGGATGATCCACGGGGTATCGATGTAGCTTTATTATATGATCCTGAAGTGTTTTCACCGGAGAGTTATTCCTCCATCAGGATATATAATCAGAACCGGAAACAGCTTTTTACACGAAGCATCCTGAAGGTTACGGGTATCTTCTGTGGAAAATACAGATGCCATTTTTTCGTGAATCACTGGCCATCAAGGCGAGGGGGGCAGAAAGCATCCGAACCAAGACGTTTCCTGGTAGCCAGGCATTTGAGGAACGAGGTGGATAAAATTTTTGAGGAGGAATCACATCCCAATATTATCATTATGGGGGATTTTAATGATGAACCTCCTGATAAGTCCCTCAAGGAAATTCTCCGGGCCCGGGAACCTGCAGAAAGGCAAATGGATCCTGAAAATTTGATTAACCTGATGTTTGACCTTTATAAATCGGGGTCAGGTTCGCATTACAGGAAAAACAATTTTATCGAGTCCAGCGTACTCGATCAGTTCATTGTGTAAGGAAGCATTATGGAAGGCCAGAATGGGATTAAAGCAGCCCGGGAAAGCGGTGAAATTTTCCGGAATCACTTTCTGATCAATGAAAAAAACGGCATGCCATTTCGAACTTTTCAGGGATTGAAGTATCTTGGTGGATTTAGTGATCATTTTCCAGTTTTCATTGACCTTATAATGAATTATGCTGATAAATAGAAGAATTATTTTATCCCTGATAAGTCTCTGGACAGCAGGATGGGTATATGGCCAGGAAGTAAAAACTGATTCAGGAATTAAAAGAAAGGATATACCGGGAAGTTATTCCAACATAAGCACTGACAGGAATGGAAATCTGATTTTACAGGTTAATGGGGAAAAATACATTATGCCAGAGGTTAAGGCCAACCGGACCCTGGAAAGGTTGAAAGGCAATCCACAGGCCACTCCTACCGGAATATATTTTGATTTTGGTGATGCGCTTGAAAACGGAAGTCTGTTCTATGGATTAATCAATTTTGAGGATACAAAATATCCGCAGCCGGTTTATTTCAGATCCCCAGCCAGCATTCTTGACGGAAAGGCCTTCGTAAACCTTCTGTCCCTGAGAGGCAGGTATGATATGGTGGGTTGGGAGAAAAAAGAAAAAGGCATCATCGGATATCGTGTGATCAATGCTGACGGTGAAATTCTTTATGATGGCAAGATCGGGTTCAGGGGTAAAAGTCCTTTTGCCATCGATACCACACTGATCGAAGGGCCATTTATAAATTTGTTACAGCATAACTCGGTGACAATTTCCTTCGAGACCAATTTTCCTGTTGTGGCAACGGTCGAAGTGGATGGGCGTACTTATCAGAGTGAAGGACCTGTAACCCGCCATGAGATCGGTATCGCAGGCCTTATGCCATCCAGAACATACCAATACGGTATTTTTTATGGGGACAACGAGGAAAAATATTCATTCCAGACGGCCCCTGAAGCGGGTACCCGCAAATCTTTCACCTTTTCATATGCCAGTGATTCGCGAACCGGGCCGGGAGGAGGTGAACGGAGTTTCTTTGGTGCCAATGTATATATCATGAAAAAGATCATGGCCCTGGCCAGATATAAAGGATCTGCATTCATTCAATTTACCGGAGACCTGATAACCGGATACAAGAGTGACCCTGAGGAGATCCGGCTGGAATATGCCAATTGGAAACGGTCTGTTGAGCCTCAAGCACGGTATTTTCCAATCATGACCACTATTGGGAACCATGAATCGGTCATGAATTACTGGGGGCTTCCAACGGGTGAGTTTTATTCGATCGATAAATTTCCTTACGACCAGGTTTCAACTGAACAGATTTTTACCGAAAATTTTGTGATGCCTGAAGATGGTCCGGACAGTGAGGATGGCTCCAGGTATGACCCGGGAGAGAAGACGGTTGATTTTCCTTCCTATAAAGAAAATGTCTACTCTTATATTTATGACAATGTGGCGATGATCGTGCTTAATTCGAATTACTGGTATTCGCCCAGCACTTCATTTGTAAACATCACCAGCGGAAACATTCATGCCTATGTGATGGATAACCAGCTTCAATGGCTTAAGGAAAAAATTGCCATGCTAGAGGAAAACCAGGATATCGATCATGTATTCGTTACCATCCATACCCCTGTTTTTCCAAATGGAGGACATGTAAGTGATGATATGTGGTATGGGGGAAGTAATGAAAAAAGACCATATGTGGCTGGAAAGGCCGTTGAAAAAGGGATCATAGAAAGGAGGGATGAAATATTGCAGATCCTTATCAATGAATCGACCAAGGTGGTGGCAGTGTTGACTGGCGACGAACACAACTATTGTAAGACCCATATCACTCCTGAGACCGATATCTATCCGTCTGGCTGGAACAAATCCAAACTCAAGCGGAACAGATCCATATACCAGATCAATAATGGTGCGGCGGGAGCTCCTTATTATTCCCAGGAAATTACGCCATGGACACCCTATACAACAGGATTCACCACACAGAATGCACTGGTCTTTTTTCATGTCGAAGGGGATAAAATACAGATGGAAGTATTGAACCCGGATACCCTGGACCAGGTGGATGAGCTGGAGCTGAAGTGAGGGTTGACCGGGAAAATTGGGGGACGGGGAAACCCGGAGAAGTGGAAATGCGGAAACGCGGAAACGGGAAGATGAATCTGATCAGTCATTCATTCAATCATTGG
>JAGTVG010000185.1 GCA_018224645.1 Cyclobacteriaceae bacterium | reverse complement strand
GAACATGTCGGCACAGATGATGCCGTTCGGCAAATCCGATCCGCTGGAAATTACCCTAGAATATAAATTAAAGGATCAATCCGATTGGGAAAATGAAACAACCACCGAAATCAATCCTTCAGGATACGTTGCAGGATTCGAGGTGGATCCATGGGACGACTCAAGGGATTTCGACTACCGGGTGGTTTACCGGATGAAAAATAACCGGGGAGATGAACAACAGTATGTTTATGGTGGAACAATCAGGAAAAATCCCGTCGGAAAGGATGAAATTATCGTAGCTGCATTTACAGGGAATAACAACACTAGCTGGCAGAGCAATACATTTGACAGGAAAAGTATATTTTTCCCTCATGAGGATCTTACGGCAAGGGTAGCCATGCATGAACCGGATTTCCTTTTCTATTCCGGTGATCAATTATATGAAGGGAGCCCATCCCCTCCTGACCGGTCGGGTGGGGAGTCTTCCATGCTTGACTACCTTTATAAATGGTATCTCTGGTGCTGGGCTCACAGAGACCTGACACGGAACACCCCTTCAGTATCCATTCCTGACGATCATGACGTTTTTCATGGCAACCTGTGGGGAGATGGGGGTTCCATACCGCAGCAGGAACCACAGGGTGGTGATTATCCTGCCCATTACCGGGGAGGATTGGAAAGCCAT
Organism: Cyclobacteriaceae bacterium; assembly: GCA_018224645.1. Taxonomy (GTDB): domain Bacteria; phylum Bacteroidota; class Bacteroidia; order Cytophagales; family Cyclobacteriaceae; genus JAGTVG01. The sequence goes on along the minus strand of JAGTVG010000185.1, from coordinate 31,561 downwards.
TGGATCCAGGACCTGGGCGGTTACCGTATGGGGGCGGAATTTGTCAATATGGTGGAACGGACACAGACCAGCCATCTTCCGAAACCCTACGATCCGACCCCTGTTAAAAATAATATCGGTGTTTATTATACCTCAATCCTGTATGGCGGAATAGATTTTGCCGTTCTCGAGGACAGAAAGTTCAAATCGGCCCCTGCGGTAATATTACCCCGGGACAAAATTGTCAACGGTTTTTCACAACTCGATCATTATGATGGCACCCGGGCCGACAGGCCGGAAGCCGTTTTGCTGGGAGAGAGACAATTAAAATTTATCAGCGACTGGGCGGCTGACTGGAAGGATACCTTTATGAAGGTTGCCCTTTCACAAACGATCTTTGCCAATGTTTCCACTTACCCGGATTCCTTTAAGACCGATGCCGGAACGCCACGTTTGCTGCCGTTGCCCCGGGGGGTTATTCCAAAAGATTATTCCCTTGCAAGGGATATGGATTCGAACGGCTGGCCACAATCCGGAAGGAACCGGGCATTGAAGGAATTGCGGAAAGGTTTCGCCTTCATGATTGCCGGCGATCAGCACCTGGGCAGTGTGGTCCATCATGGCGTCGAAAACTGGGAGGATGCCGGGATCTCCTTCTGTGTACCTTCCGTCGCCAATGTCTGGCCGCGAAGGTGGTTCCCTCCCAGGCCTGGACAGAATCATGATCCTGAAAAACCTGCATATACCGGCAGATACCTGGATGGTTTCGGGAATCGTATTACCGTTCATGCGGTTTCAAACCCGTATAAATCCGGGTTATATCCTGAGGAACTCCATGACCGGGCTCCTGGTTACGGTATCGTCAGACTGAATAAAAAAGACCAGGCGATCACCGTTGAGTGCTGGCCCCGGCATGTCGATCCGGTACCACAGGATGGGCAGCAATATCCCGGATGGCCCATAAAATTCCACATGGAGGACAATTATGCCAGGGAAGCGTCTTTAAATCTTCCCACACTTGATATAAAGAATCTGGAGAATCCCCCTGTCATCCAGGTGATCGATGAGGGATCCGGAGAAATTATCTATACGCTCAGGGTCGGCAGTCACCTTTATACACCCAGCGTATTCCGTTATGGTCTGTATACCCTGCGTGTCGGCGAACCAGGAACCCTTAAGATCAGGGAATTGAATGGGATACGACCCCTTTCCACCAACAAGCCCGATACACTGGATATATCCTTCTGATCCTCCCCAATATCCGGGCATAATCCGGGACCCATTATTTAGATTTGCCTAAAAATTTTTTATTGTTGATCATAATTATTATTTTTACTGATTGAAAAACTTTCAATCATGAAATTCGCCCTTTCTCTGGTCTATTTTATCCTCCTTTCACATCTGATGATGGGGCAATCCGCGGTGATCCGGGGCACGATTCGGGACAGTGACGGGCCAGTGACGCTGGCTTCCGTTGCCCTGGAAGGAACAAGCCTTGGAACCGTCAGTGATGAAAAAGGATTTTTTGAACTGACCGAAGTACCTGCCGGGCAACATCAACTGATTATTTCCCACCTGGGCTACAGGGAACAGAGAATACCTGTGGAAATAAAAGTACCAAAGGATGTTGAGATCCCGGTAAACCTGTTACCGGATTTTGCATATCTTGAAGAAATGGTGATTACCGGCAGCCGTACGGAGAAGGAAAAATCCTTATCAGCCGTCTCAGTTTCTGTACTGGATAACAAAACCCTGGAAAACACACAGTCTGTTTCCCTGGCTGAAGGATTGAACTTTCAGCCCGGATTACGGGTGGAAGTGGATTGCCAGACATGCAATTACACCCAGTTAAGGATTAATGGCCTCAGCGGATCCTATTCCCAGCTGCTGATCAATAACCGCCCTATCTTCAGTTCCCTGATGGGCCTCTATGGTTTGGAACAATTTCCAACTTCCATGGTGGATAAAATAGAAGTTATCAAGGGAGGCGGGTCGGCATTGTATGGATCAAGCGCCATTGGCGGTACGGTAAACATCATTACAAAAGATCCCGAACAGGATCAATTATCCCTGGAAACACAGGCGGCGGTAATTGGAGGCGAAGCTTCTGACTTTAATTTCAATGGCAATATTTCCAAAGTTTTCCAGCATGGCGGAATATCCATATTTTCAGCGGGAAGGACCCGTGATGCCTACGACCATAATGGTGATGGTTTCTCAGAGATTCCCAGTCTGAATAATCTGACAGCAGGACTCAGGGGGTTTTACAAAGCTTCCCCCTATTCAAGATTAATTGTCGATTTTTACAGGATCCATGAATACCGCAGGGGAGGCAACCGGATCGAAGAACCTGCCCATCAGACAGACCAGGCTGAAGAAAGGGATCAGAACACCTACCTGGGTGGATTGGATTATAACCAGGCATTTACCTCACTCAACAGCAACCTGAATATTTATCTGGCCGGACAGCATACAGACAGAAAACATTATACCGGGATCGATGGTGTGGACGCGTATGGGACGACCGATAATTATTCCATCAATTCAGGGTTTCAATGGAATCTTTATCTGCCTGGAAACACCCTGAGTGCCGGGGTGGATTATCAGCAGGAGTATGTGAATGATCTAATCCCGTTCTATAAATATATAATCAACCAGACTGCCCATCTGTTTGGTTTTTTTGCACAGACCGACTGGGACATCACGGGTCAGCTGACGGCATTGGGCGGGTTCAGAATCGATCGCCATAATTTTGTCGACGGACCCATCATCAATCCCAGGATAAATTTATTGTATAAGATCAATGAAAACCTCCGGGTCAGGGGTGGATATTCGACGGGATTCAGGGCTCCCCAGGCCTTTGATACTGATCTTCACATCGCCTTTGCCGGTGGGGGCATATCATTCATCCGGCTTTCGGAGGATCTTCAGAAGGAACGGTCACAAAGTTTTACCTCCTCCCTTTCCTTTGATAAGCCCCATGAAGATTATATTTTCGGTTTTACGGTGGATGGTTTTTATACCCAGTTGTTTGATTCATTCGTTCTTGAACAAACCGCCACGGATGATCAGGGCAACCTGATCCTTGAAAAACGCAATGGTGGCAATTCCAGGGTATACGGTCTCTCCCTGGAAGGCCGGTTGAACTACCGCTATAAAATCGAATCCAGTTTCGGATTTACGTTTCAGAAAAGCGAATACGACCGGCCGGTTTTCTGGTCAGAAAACGTACCGGGGATAAAAGAATACCTCCGAACGCCTGATGCCTATGGCTTCTTTACAATTCAGTACAATCCGTTTAAATCATTACACATCAATTTTTCCGGCACCTTTACCGGTCCCATGAAGGTACCTCATTTTGGCGGGGCGCCGGGAGTGGACGGTGACCGGCTTGAGACAAGCCCTCCTTTCTGGAACGGTAATCTAAAAATCAGCCAGGATATCATCCTGAACAAGGGAAAACAGAACTTTGAAGTTTACGCCGGAATGCGGAACCTGTGGAATGCCTACCAGGAGGATTTTGATCTGGGCAAATACCGAGATTCCAACTATGTTTATGGCCCCTCCCAACCAGGTACTTTATTTATCGGCGTTAAATTCAACTGTCTCTGATCTGTTCACTGTTGTAAATTTTATTGATTATCCCTTATTTTGATCCATGAAAGAATCACCCGCAATTTCATCCAGTGGAAAATTTTTTGTGGAAGCCTGTTTTTCTCCCGTTCTTTATCAGCATAAACTTCTAAAAAATAATTTCATTACCGTAGTCGTTGACATTTTAAGGGCATCTACTTCCATATGTGCAGCGCTTGACCATGGGGTAAAGGAAATAATCCCGGTCGCCGGGGTGGAAGAGGCCAGGGAATACAAAAAGAAAGGGTACATCGTAGCCTGTGAACGCGATGGTAAAATCCTTGATTTTGCCGATATCGGTAATTCTCCCTCTGATTTCCTGCACAGTTCCTTCAGGTATGCCACGATCGCTTATTCCACAACCAATGGTACCCGAACCATGCAGCTTGCTTCGGATGCCGACAAAATAGTGATCGGATCATTCTCCAATCTCAGCTCGCTGGCGGATTGGCTGTTAAAACAGCATAAAAATGTAGTCATTCTCTGCGCAGCCTGGAAAAATCTCTTCAACCTAGAAGACAGCGTTTATGCAGGTGCATTGGCTGATAAATTGCTGGCACACCCCTGTTTCGAAACCGTCTGTGATTCTGCTAAAGCCAGCCTTGATCTTTGGTCGATTGCCAGGAATGATCTGGGTGAATACCTGGCTAAATCATCCCATAGAAACCGCCTGAAACACCTGGTGTCGGAAGAAGATTTTCTCTACACGATTACTCCGGACACATCTCCGGTAGTCCCGGTCCTTCAAAATGGAAAAATAGTCCAGGCGGACCATTGATCTTCAGGTGGACCGGCAAAGGCTGGGGAAAACCTGTCATCGTGAATATTAAGGATTAAAAACAGAATACTTCACCTCCCGGTGGATATCCGGGAATGATCTGTTATTTTTAGGATAAAAACATCAAGTTATCACCGAAAGGCGTACAACCATACTTCCGGACAATCGGACCATCGAAATGCGAAGCTCTCTAAAAACCGATAAAATAGCGAGCCATAACTTCCGGGATCTGAGGATGGATAAAAACATCCACGTGGAAAAAGTGGACCTTAAACCGGAGATGGAGCAGATCATCATGGATCCCCACCGGATAAATTTTTATGGGATTAGTTGGGTGATCAAAGGAAAAGGAACAGCTTATATCGATTATATCCCGATCGAAATCAAGCCAAACCTCCTGATCGTGGGCGCACCCAGGCAGATATCCCGCTATGATTTCCCAGGGAACAGCGATCTGGAGGTTTATATCCTGGCCTTCAATCAAAATCTCATCACCCTGATGAACTTTGAAGGGATGCCTTTGCTTTTCTGGACAATCTGACTGATAATCTGATCGCCTATCCGGATAAGGATGATCAGGTATTCCTTCGTCAGATCCTGGAATTGATGATCCTGGAATATAAAAAAGAGGATGGATTATATTCCGAAAGAATTCTTGCCGGCCTTGCCAAATCGTTGTTGATATTTCTTTTCAGGATGAAAAACCGGGTGGAAACGATAACCGGAATCAACCAGGGATATATAAACCTTTACCGGCAGTTCATATATGAACTTGAACAAAATTTTAAGTCGGATCATTATGTGACAGATTATACGGACCGGCTGAATGCTACAGAAAAAAGGCTCAACAGGGCATGCAAGGCGATCACCGGCCAGACGGCAAGCCTGCTTATCCAGAAGCGAATTGACCACGAGGTGAAGAGGCTTTTGTTTTACAGCACCAAATCAGTGAAGGAAATCGGGTTTGGAACCGGTTTCAGGGATTCATCATATTTTAACGTCAGTTCGACATAAAAAACCATAAAAAAAGCATAGAAAAAAGCAGAACATTTAGTATATTAAAGTGTTGATAACCAATAACATAACTAAACGATCTGCTTATGATTTCTATATCTAAAATTACGGAAATTTTTGTTCTTTTGATGATTTTTGTAAAGAATTTACTCCAAATTCTGAATCTCACCTTATTGGGGAAAAGAAAATACGCAATAAACCATCATTGAATATGCAGTTTGAAGGTATCAAGCAATTATATTTACCTTTGTAGTTATATCGAACTCAGGTTTATTTAATATTATTTATAGAAATGTATCATCTGGTTTATGCCTTACTTTTAATCTTATCTGCCTTTTCATGCCTGCAAAAAACTGATAAACAGGTATCGGATCAACGGTCACATACCATCCACCGGTTTATACAAAACTTCCACATCTCAGGCTCATTCGATGGCTCGGCGCTTGTTGCGGATTCAAGCGGGATCATCTACAAGGGAGCTTTCGGCCTTGCCAACCGGGAAAAAAGAATCCCTCTCAACCCGGGATCTCTCTTCTACCTCGCTTCCGTCAGCAAACAATTCACAGCCACAGCCATTCTTATGCTCGTACAGGAAGGGAAAACAACCCTCACCGATAAAATTATAAAGCATCTCCCGGAATTACCTGCTATTTACCAGGAAATTACCATCCGGAACCTGCTGAACCATACAAGCGGTATCCCTGATTATTATGAATTCTTAGAGCCATCAGAAGGATTTACCAACCAGGATGTATTGGAAGTATTGATGCAAATCGACAACCTTGAATTTGCCCCCGGAGACCGGTACAGGTACAGTAATTCCGGGTACGTTCTACTATCGGTCCTGGTTAGCAGAATTTCCGGAACCAGTTTTACGGAATTTTTAAATGAACATGCTTTCCGGAAGGCCGGCCTGCAACAGACCATTGTTTTCGACGAAAATGCGGGTCCATTGGAAAACCGTGTTGTCGGCTATGCCCCGGATAGCACGATCACGGATTACCGCTACCGGACCACGGGTGGCGGTGGTATTTTTTCAAATGCGGAGGATCTTTACCGGTGGCACATGGCCCTGTCTTCTGGTAAAATACTGGAACCGGAAATCCAGAAGCTGGCCTTTGAACCCACCATACTCAACAACGACAGCATCATTTATTATGGATCAGGTTGGAAAATCGATCCTTCGGATCCCAATCATGTTTTTCATGACGGTAGCCTGGAGGGATTCAGGACCTTTTTTGACAGGTACCTCGATCAGGGGATTGTCATCATCCTGTTATCAAATAACTCCAGTGAAAAATTGGAGGAATTGGCAGAGGGTATTTACGGGATTATTGATTGACCGGCTTTTTGCCGATATCAACCCCGGTTTTGTGGTTCACCACCGGTCCTGCTATACCAATCGTTTTATCATCTTTTTCCATCCTTGATAATTCCTTTCCACCAGGTCCTGATCAGCTCCCGGAACATATGATTTTGTATCCGGAAGACTTAGCTTAATTTGTTCAGGTGATGCATAAATTCCGGCTCCCAGACCGGCCATCAAGGCAGCCCCAAGTGCAGATACATCCGGAATGCCAATATTGATCACCCTCGTTTTAAGCAGATCTGCTAAAAACTGAACCACGAAGCGGTTAACACTGATCCCCCCATCCACATTTATCTCCTTCAACGCTATGCCACTTTCTTCCTCCATGGCATCCACCACATCCCTGATCTGGTAAGGTATCGATTCAAGTGCAGCCCTTACCACATGATTTTTATCCGCTCCAAAAGTGAGACCCGTTATCATCGCCCTGGCATCCATTTTCCAATGCGGTGCCCCCAATCCACTGAACGCAGGGATCAGGTAAACCCCATGATTATCCTTCACGGATTCAGCCATCTTTTCTGTTTCCTTACTGTCCGTAAGAATCCCGAGCTGATTTCTCAGCCATTCGATGGTCGCCCCGCAAGACACAATGATTCCTTCAAGCGCATAATCCACCCTGCCGGCTGTGCTCCAGCATACCGTGGAAACCATTCCGCTCCTGGAAAAAACAGGTTTTGCTCCAACATTCCATAAAATGGATGATCCGGTTCCCAGCGTAGCCTTTGCCGAACCCGGCTGGTGGCATCCTTCCCCGAAAGCGGCTGCATGTGAATCCCCCAGCATTCCTGTTACCTGGACCGGACGTGCCATCAGTCCAGCAAAATCCGTTTGGCCGAAAGTAAAGGAAGAGGGTTTTGGCTCTGGCAGGTTTAATCTTCCCAAACCAATTTTTTCCAGCAATGTCCTGTCCCATCTGAGGGTTTCAAGTCCAAAAAACAGGGTTCTCGAGGCGTTCGTGTAATCTGTATAGTATTTTTCACCCTGGGTCAGCTTATACAGCAGCCAGCTGTCAATGGTTCCAAAGTAAGCCTTCCCTTCATCCACGGCTTTCTTCACCCTGTCCACATTTTCGTACAGCCAGATCATCTTGGTCCCAGAAAAATACGGATCGATGATTAAACCTGTTTTTTGATTGATCTCATTACCCAACTCTTCCTTTTCCAACCTTTCACATATCCCGACCGACCGTTTACATTGCCAGACAACTGCAGGATAGAGGGCTTTGCCATGTTCATCCCAGACCACAAACGTTTCCCGCTGGTTGGAGATGCCGCAAGCGATAATTTTCCCTGTATTTCCTCCTTTTTCAATAAACTGGTCCAGACATAATTTTACCGAGGCAAGCACATTCTGAAATATTTCTTCAGGGTTCTGTTCCACATAACCCGGCTGTGGATAATATGATCTTAACGGTTCGGAACCTTTTGCATGTATCTTCCCGGTCTCATCGAATATCAATGATTTGGTGCCACTTGTTCCCTGGTCGATGGCTAGAAGCAATTTTTCGCTATTCATTAATGTGAATTAAACGAGTTAAAAAAACCATATTCAACCCGGCCAACAGGAAAGGACATGGAACGTAAGATGAAAATTGAATCCTTACTGAATACATGAACATCATAATGATTTTTTTTAAATGTCTGAAGGTAAAACAGTAACGATCACCCGCTGATAACGCGTAAGTGCCGGCTGCCCATTGTCCGTGACCTCCAGGATGACATGGATCGTTTCCGGCCTGGTTACCTGGGGAGCAGTAAAGGAAGATGATAATTCACCCGGTGTTTCTAAGATTATATCACCCAGACAGGAACCCGGTTCGCGGTAGTGGAACCATTTAAAGTCAAGATTATCCTTGTCTGGATCCGATGATCTCTCTGCATTCAGCAAAACCTTTTCACCTGACCTGACCTTCAGCTGATTCCCATGAGTCAACCTGGGTACCGGGGGATGGTTAGCATCATCGTATTTCGTGATGGTCCAGTCCATCCGGGCCGCAAAATCGTTCTGGTAAGCCTCCCGCCAGCGCCAGATGGTGGCCTGTGTATTGATATGGATGGTACCATCCGCGTCTTCCACCCAGTCTTCGGTGTTGGTCCAGAAAGGCCTTTTTTCGGGTACATGAAAAAATTTCCGGTTGCGTGGTGTATAAAACTCATATCTGCCGCCCCAGGAACCGTAATCCGGATGTTCCGGATCATTCAGACCGTTATGAACCAGGAAGAGGAATGATGGGGTATCTCCTTCCATGATGTAAGCGATATCCGGATATTCAGCCCCAAGCGGACCATGATCCTGCTGGATGTTTTTATCCACCCATTCGTTATCAATGATATAGGTATCGGCACCCGAGGGGAAATGATAGTGCCTTTCTCCCGAAATGCCTGTCCAGGTGGCGTAAAAATAGGAATTACCGCCATTTTCATGAAAACCCGGACTGCATATATAGAACAGGTCCGGAAAGGAGTTCCGCATCCAGGGACCAGAATCATCCTGGTCGGAAATGGTATAAACCCGGATCTTTGAAATAAATTCATCCAGTTCATCGGGGGACCGGGTCATTTTTACCTTCCAAAGTGCCTGGGCCAGGCAATTTGCCCCTCCCCAGACCGGGATCCAGACCGGACGGGCATCCTCTTTATCCACCACTTCGATGATCCACTCCGACCCTTCTGAATCCCTGCCCGGCCCAACTGCCTTCATTCCGAAATCAGGATATCCCTTTTTCACCACTGATTTTAAATGCGCATATTCCGGGTAGCCTGGTTCATGTTTTTCAAGGTTGTCTCTCACCTTTCCGTAGGCATCCACAATTTCATGGATCCGCCAGTCGGCGATCTTATCCCGCTGCCAGCAGGAAGTGGTGGCCACCAGCCCTTCTACATCGAACATATTGGCATACACTAAAAACCGGACAAGCGATTCGGCGTCATCCGGTTCGTTTTCGATATCAGTCAATATCAGGATCCTTGTTTTTTCAACATCCCGGGAAGTTGCCAATTGGTGGCAAAAAAAGAGGGTTGCCAATAAAATTTTAAATATTTTCCAGTTCATCATATTAATTTGTTTTTAAAAGTTTAATGGCTGCAGCGGCAATGCCACCGGGTGATAATCCGTAATGTGTAAAAATTTCCGATTGAGACCCGGTGACCGTATATTCATCCGGAATGCCCAGGATTTTAAATGGCAACGAGTACCCATTTGCCAGTAACCCTGATGCGCAGGCCTCACCAAGCCCCCCATAGACACTATGTTCTTCAACTGTAATCATTCCATCACATTCCCTGGCCGCCCTGAAAAGGATCTTCATATCCAGGGGTTTAAGGGTATGCATACTGATGACCCTGGCTTTTATACCTTTTTCCTTTTCGAGTTTCAGGGAAGCCCCTAATGCAGGAGCAACACATTCACCTGTTGCAATAATGGCCAGGTCGTTTCCACCCCTGACCTCTATTCCTTTTCCATAAACGAACCCGCTGTTGTTATCATGCAGCACAGGCATGGCTTTTTTCCCGAACCTGATGTAAACAGGATGTTCGTAACCATACGCCCATTTTACCGATTCCTCAGTCTCAAATTTATCGGCAGGGGCTACGATGGTTAAATTATGGATAGTCCGCAAAACGGCAAAATCATGGAGGCTGTGATGTGTACTTCCCAGTGCCCCGTAACTTACTCCTGCACTGATCCCTATTAATTTTACAGGTTGATCCGAGTACGCCACATCGTTCTTGATCTGCTCCAGGGCCCGGGCGGTTAAAAAACAGGCGGGTGAGACTGCAAATACCTTTTTCCCGCAGGAAGCCAGCCCGGCGGACATGCCCACCAGGTTTTGTTCGGCAATGCCCGTTTCCACAATCTGTGCCGGAAAATTTTCGCCAAAAGGCCCCAGTTTGCCTGAACCGCGCGAATCACTTGTCACTACCACAAGATCACGGTCAGCAGCCGCTAATTCCTCCAGGGTTTTCGCAAATACTTCCAGGTTAGGTTTTCCCATAACCGGGTCAGTGATCCTCCGTTCTTCATTTTTTATATCCAATACAATAACATTTAATGCCAAACATAATAGAATAAACTGCTTTGATTGCTATTCTGGAAACTTTAATGAACTGTCCAGTTCTTCCATGGCCATGTTAAACTGCTCATCGTCAGGTACCCCGTGATGCCACCTTTTCTTATTCTCCATGTAACTGACACCCTTCCCTTTAACGGTATGGGCGATAATACACGTCGGTTTTCCCACGGACAAAGGAACCTCTCTGAAAAAACGGTTCATTTCCTCCAGGTCATGGCCGCTGATATTTTCCACATGCCATCCAAAGGCCAGAAATTTATCCTCCAGCGGATCCGTATTACAGACTTCCATGGTTAATCCGGTGATCTGCAAATGATTATAATCCACGATGGCTGTCAGGTTGTCAAGTTTATAATGTGAGGCAGTCAGGGCGGCTTCCCAGTTCGATCCCTCTGTCAATTCTCCGTCTCCCACCAGGGTGTAAACTTTATATTTATTGCCATCCATTTTCGCCGCCATCGCGATCCCTGTACTGACGGATAAACCATGTCCCAGGGCTCCTGTATTATGTTCGATCCCTTTTACCTTTCGGGTGGGATGACCGACATAATGCGAACCATACCTGCACAGGGTCTCAAGATCATGCTCGGGGAAAAAACCCAGGTCAGCCAGCACAACATACAGCGCTTCCACGGAATGACCCTTGCTCTGAATATACCGGTCCCGGTCCGGTTTGTCCGGAAGTTCGGGGGAAATATTCAGAATATTATTATACAAAACGTTCAGGATGTCGATACAGGACAGGCTTCCGCCCGTATGGCCGGCGCCGGCAAGTTTAATATATTTAAGCAGCTTTTTACGGTATTCTACCGATTTGATCCTCAGATCATCCATTGATAATGACATGTGCCTTGCCCGTTTCAGGATTGATGTTTATATACTTCCCATCCCATATAGTTACCAAATGCTTCTTCAAGGATATCCGCTGTTCTGGAGGCATTCATGACCACATGATGTTCAAACCCATTTTTACAGACAAACTGCATTAAACCCTGGAGATTCGATATACTGGCCACGGCGCGGTTTCCGAAGGTTTTCAATTCGTCATCCGTCAGTTCCCCTTCACCTACATATGCTTTCATCACGCCCCGGGTATCATCAGAACTGATCCTTCCAAAGGTCAACGGGGCCGCCGGGGTCCTTCCGTCCAGGGCACCATAGGTATTTTCCACCCCAACGGTCGTTCCCAGGATCGGGGCATTACTGATCTTAATGTCCGGGAGGAATGATTTGGCCCAGTTCCCGCAATGGAAGAGCACACACTTATTATCTTCATCTGCATAATTGTTGTTCCAGTCGACCAGCGCACTGGGTGAACCGGAGGCCAATTGCATGGCATACATGGTGAGGGTACCGGTCACATCCACCTCGCAGGCGCTGGGAAGCATGTTTTCACTCATCATGCTCATGCTGGTACAGACATTACAACCATAATTCTGCTGAATGGATGTCCAGCACTGAATGGCCGTTGCATCGAGTGCATTTTCCTCCATAAAATCCTTAAGGACAACATCCAGTCTTGCGATTTGCATAAGCCGGTCGTCCGGGGTTTTACCCGTCGATGCATAGGCCCTGATCTTCTCGAGATGTTCCTTTACCGACTTGTCCTGTGCAGTAAGCTTATTGGCACGCCCCAGGATCTCCGATAGATCCACCGTGGTCACAGTGATCCCGTTCCTTTGCAGTATCTTTTCACTGTAGCGGACCGTATTGAATGCACCTGGCCTGGCACCCACTGCACCGATACGTACCTTTTTGAGGCCATTGACGACCCGGCATACGGCAACGAATTTTTTCAGATCCGCCTTAAATTCTTCCTCCAGTGGATGAATCACATGTTTCCCGGTCAGGGAATACCGGATGCCATACTGGTAAAGGTTATTGGTGACAGATATCTTTCCGCAGTATCCGTCCCGCCGTCTTGCCGGATCCAGCTTATCCAGGTTATCGGGATAGGCCTGGATAAGCACGGGAACGTTTAATTCCGCCAGTTTCAGCGTATCGGCAACTCCTTTTTCATCTCCAAAATTGGGCAATACCACCAGGATCCCCAGGATTTTTTCTCTGTTTGATTTAAAAAGGTCGGCACAAATTTGAGCTTCTTTATAAATTTCAACACCGCCAAGCTTGGTTTCATCCTCAGAAAGCATAACGCCTTCGATTTTAAGTTCACTCAACAGTTTCTGTATGTCTTTTCTGGCTTCTGTAACCAGATGATCAGGGAAGAAATCCCTGTTCCCAAAGATCACTCCAATAGATTCGTTTTTCATCATTATGTATTTTATTTTAAAATATGACAGTCCAAAAGTGCCTTAGATTCCTATCCGTTCTGAAAGGGATATGTTTGGTTTAGAAGTTGGTGCCAGCCGACTTTTACCAACTTAACTTCCACCGTTCACCGTTCACCATTTAAAATCTCCTCCCTTTTCCAGTCTCCGTTCCGTCGCCTTCCTCCATCCCTCCTCTTCAGATCCACCGTATATTTCATGCCATATTTCCCTTCTTGGAATCCCTTCGGCGCCCCAGCTGTATGCAGGAGGCGCTTCAGGATTATCAGGAAATTTTGTTACCCACTCAGGCAGGGCTTTCTTCCATCCGTTTTGAAGAAGCTGTGAGAGTTCATTCACCAGGTTTTCATTTTCAGAATCGATGGCCATATTGTAGGTTTCAAGAGGATCACTGTCAAGATCATAAAGCTCCCTGGCCATGATCCTATTATTTACATGATCGTGATATTCCGTATACCGGTAACGATCATTTCTCACAGAATATCCCTTCCTGCGTCCAATGGCATCCTTTTCCTGCCTGCTGAAAACGGCATTTTTAAAGGATCTTCCCGGATCTTGAAGTAAAGGCACCAGACTTATTCCTTCCGCATGATCAGGAACCTCTACTCCGGCAAGCTCCATCAATGTTGGCATAATATCGACATATTCAACCAGTGCATTACATCTCTTATTCTGGTTTATGGGTTTTTCCCCTGCTATAATCACGGGAGATCTTAATGAAGATTCATAAAGCGTCGTTTTTCCCCAATGGATCTGCTCACCGAGGTGGAATCCATGATCCGATATATAAACAATATAGGTATCCTCTTCAATACCGGATTCCCGGATCTGGTCCAGTATTTTCCCAATCTGCGCATCCACAAAACTTGTACAGGCAAAGTAGGCATGCCTCAAAAGCCGTTGATAATCCTCTGAAAATACACTATCTGCGATATCATGCTCCCATTTATATTGATTCAGGTTATACCGGCTGATGGCAATATCAGGATATCCCTCAGGACGGTAATTGTTTTGAGCTAATGGTATTGATTCCCTTTCGTATAAATCCCAGTATTTTTTTGGAGCACTGAAAGGAAGATGAGGTTTGGAAAACCCTACTGCAAAAAAGAATGGCTGATGTTTTTCCGCTGCCCCGGCAATGGCCCTGACTACAGCATCCGCGGTCCTGCAGTCCCGAAACAGACTATCCGGTCCGTCATACATTTCATAGGGTGGTACACCTTCGCTTCCCAGTTCTTTATCGATCCTGATGTTTTCAGGCGAGACATACCTTGTTCCACCGGGACTATAATTAGTTTCGGAAACTGTTTCGCTGTAGCCATGATGGATCTTTCCGAAAAGCCTTGTATAATACCCATTCCTGAAAAAATGCCCGGGAATGGTATTGTATTTCGGGATCACTTCTTCAATAAAATAATAACTATAAGGATACTCCACCCCTGTGCTTTCAGGATGCAGGCCGGTAAGAAAACTTGCCCTTGAAGCTGCGCAGACAGCCTGTTGTACATATGCATTTGTGAATACAATTCCCCGGGATGCCAGACGGTCCATGTTTGGAGATTGGATATATTCCCTGTTAAACGAGGATAATTCCATATTCTGGTCATCGACTATGATAAAAATAATGTTAGGTGATCTTTCATATTCCGGACCGGCTATGGAACAGGAAATAAGAAAAAGAAAGAACACTTTATTAAAAAAAATGAGGACGGTTTTCATTGAAATTTAAAAATTATGAGGATGTAATTTAAAATACGCAGTTAGTATATAAAAGAGAAAATGAAAAAAACAAATCAGAATCATGATTGAAAGGCAAAACTGAGATATATCAGGTTTTTATTAATTAAATTTATCTACTTTTAAGAACAGATCTATTACGTTTAATTTTTTTATCATGGAAAAACCAGGCGCCTCAATTCTCAACAGGAATGTGAAAATCATGCTGGTCCTTTTACGCGTAGCCATTGGCTGGCATTTTTTATTTGAAGGGCTTTCCAAATTATTTACCCCGGGATGGACAGCAGCTGAATATCTTTCTACTTCCCGTTGGATATTTGCGCCGGTATTTCAATGGATAGCTGAATCTCCTTCTGTTCTGGCAGCCGTAGATATTATAAATATCTGGGCATTGATCATCATCGGGTTAGGACTTATGCTCGGTTTCTATTCCCGTATAATGGCTGTTGGAGGCATGGTACTACTTTTCCTCTATTATGTGGCACACCCTCCCTTTATCAGGATCCAATTCGGCTTTCCCGCCGAAGGAGACTATATGATCATCAATAAAAACCTGATCGAAATGCTGGCCCTGGGAGTTCTTGCCTTTATTCCAACAGGAAAATTTCTCGGAATGGACAGCCTGGCATTCCTGTTTAAAAAAGATGACCGGGTTAGGGAAGAGAAAGTAAATATAGAATCGCAGGAAGGTCAGATCGTATCCACGGAACAACTCAAAAGAAGACAATGGCTGAAAGGGGCGCTCACCTTACCCGTTGCAGGAATTTTCGGAGTCGCCCTGTTTCGAAGAATGAAATGGGAAAGTTATGAAGAACAAAACCTGGTTGAGGCCGTAACCGGTGCTTCCGTTAAGAATTTGAATGTTACGGTATTGAATGAACTCAAAGGACTGATCCCGAAAGGCAAGATCAAGAATGTGGAATTCAGCCGTCTTATCCTTGGCGGGAATCTTTTATCAGGGTATTCTCATTCAAGGGACCTCATATATGTATCCCAACTGGTTAAAGCCTATCATCACAGGGATAAAATATTCGCCACGTTCCTGCTGGCTGAGAAATGTGGTGTCGATACGCTCCTGACCAATCCCATTATGGCAACCATGATCGATGAATACTGGAAAAGAGGAATTGGCAAGATCAAATTCATCTCGGATTGTGCTGGTTTGGAGTATGACAAAGGGATTTACCCTACCCCTTACCAGAAATATCTGGACCGGATACGGCGGGCCATCGATTTCGGGGCCGTAGCCTGCTATATACAGGGTGAAACGGCCGATTATTATATGAAAAACGGCATGAAAAAGGAACTGGAAGGCGCTCTTCAATTGATCCGGGATAATAATGTAGTACTGGGAATCGGTTCTCATCATATTGAAACCATTGAAGCATGTGTTGAAGAAGGTTATGAACCAGATTTCTGGATGAAAACACTTCATCATCATAATTATTGGTCTGCCAAAGCCGAAGAATGGCATGATAACATGTACTGCTTCAATCCTGAGCGGACCATTGAATTCATGGAATCTTTACCGCAACCGTGGATAGCCTTCAAGGTTATGGCCGCCGGTGCCATCCATCCGAATGAAGCTTTCCGGTATGCTTTTGAAAAAGGTGCCGATTTCATCTGTGCCGGCATGTATGATTTCCAGATGGTGGAAGACACCAACCTGGCCCTCGATGCCCTGGCAAGTTATGAGGTGATGAATGGGAGGAAAAGGGGGTGGAGAGCCTGAAAATGAATAACGAACATCGAATATCGAATAACCCACATCGAATGTCGAAGGTCGAAGGTCGAACCTGACACGAAAGACAGATAATTAACTGATTTTTAACACACAAAATTTCAAACCAACGCTAAAAAAGGAACGAAAATTCGATCTGGAAGATCGGCTAGTTGATTTATGCAATATTGATCAGCGACATGGTTGATAATCTTCCGAATAGTGAAGTGGGAGTACAAATAAGTAATCAGCTTATTAAATCAGGTACCACACCTGCATTAAATTGTTGTGAAGCTTAAAGTGTAGCATCAAAAAATGATTTCATTTATAAGATAAAAATCATTTTAAAGAAAAACCCAGAAAGTTACATTTGTTTTAAAAATTATCAGGAGAAACCATTATTAATAAAAGTGAAATCCTCATTAAAACGGAGGATGAAACAAATCAATTAATATCAATATTTGTAAAATCCATAAAACCATAAAAAGAAACTTAAGAATGAAACAGGATGTTCGGAATTCGCTCTTGGTTATTCGACATTCATTCACTTTAACTAATACATTTATTTTCAATGTCCTATCTGTAATAATTTCTCATTTGATCAATTTTTACCCCCTATGAAAACCATCAAAACAGCCGTCGCGGGCCTCGGCTTCATCGGCCCTGCCCATGTGGAGGCCCTCAGAAGGATCCCCGGGATCGAAGTGGTGGCCATCTCTGATTTTTCAGATGAAGTGGCACGGCAAAAGTCCCATGACCTGGGTGTCGATCACTATTACAGCGACTTCAATGGCCTGATCAACCATAAAGGACTGGAGTGTGTCCATATCTGCACCCCCAACAACCTGCACTTTCCGATGGCAAAAGCGGCCCTGCAAAAGGGACTCCATGTGGTCTGCGAGAAGCCGCTGGCCATGACCATCGGGGAGGCGGAAGAACTGGTGAAGCTGGCTGACCGCACCGGTCTTGTAAACGCTGTTCATTTTAATATCAGGTATTATCCGCTTATCAGGCACATGAAGGCATCCAGGGAAAAAGGCGAACTGGGAGAGATCTATTCTGTCATCGGCTCCTACCTTCAGGACTGGCTTTTTTACGATACGGATTATAACTGGCGGCTGGAGGCCGATAAATCCGGCGAATCCAAAGCCATCGCCGATATCGGTTCGCACCTGATGGATCTGCTGGAATACATCACCGGCCTTAAGATCGTGGAGGTGATGGCCGATTTTGCCACCATTCACAGGAACCGGAAAAAACCGCTGAAGCCCATTGAAACCTACTCCGGGAAATTATTGAAACCTGAGGATTACCAGGAAGTTCCTATCAATACGGAGGATTATGCTTCTGTTTTGCTGAGATTTGATAACGGTAATAAAGGGGTGGTAACCGTAAGCCAGGCTTCAGCAGGCAGGAAGAACAGGCTGAGCCTCGAGATCGCCGGCTCGGGTCAGACCTTTTTCTGGAATTCTGAAAATCCGAATGAGTGCTGGATCGGCCACAGGGACCAGCCAAACCAGGTCCTGATGCGGGATCCTTCGCTGGTGGATGCGGAAAGCCGGAAGATCATCGCTTTCCCGGGTGGCCATAACGAAGGATTTCCCGATACCTCTAAACAGATCTTTAAGGAAATTTATACCGATGTCCGTAACGGGACGTTATCCAATCCCACCTATCCGACTTTCCTGGATGGCCTAAGGGAACTGGTCCTTTGTGAAAGGATTATCGAAAGCAATAAAAAACAGGCCTGGGTGAGGGTTTAATGGTAAAACTCATGCCATGACCTGGAGTCATGGTATGAGTTTTACGCTACTGACTTTTTCTTCCCCAGCGTGATTACCTTATTCCGGATCAATGGTTTTGCCCAGATTCCAATGCTGAAAATATAACCCATGGTTACCAGGTTGAACATCATTCCCACTTTCAGGGAGATCAGGTCAGCCAGGCCGCCGATCAACAGCTGGACAACCGCTCCACCCATGATCCCGGTCATCAGGATACCGGCAAAAGAGCCATGATGTTTATCCACCGAATTCAGGGCAAGGGAAATGATGATCGGATACATCACCGACATGAAAAATCCGACGGCCGGGAAAGCATAAAGTGAAATATTTCGCGGACCAAATAATCCCAGCAGGAGACAGATCATGCTGATGAAGGTGAACCAGCGGAGGATCACCTTGCTGTCGAAAAGTTTCAGCAACACAAGCCCAAGAATTCCCCCGATCGTCATCAGTCCCCAGAAATTGGCTACCGCATTGGCACCGGTTGTCTCATAGTCATAGCCATGATAGTCGGCCAGAAACCGTGACATCCAGTAGGATACTCCCTGTTCGGTCCCGACATAAGCGAATATTCCCAGGAAAAAAAGGATCACAAATTTGTTTTTGAAAAGGTCAAGATAACTTGCCCTGGTCCCTACCCGTTCGTCTTCCCTGAGTTCCACCTTGGGGAAACGCGTCATCACAATCAGGAGGATCATCGCCAGGCTGATGATGGCAAAAATCCAGTAAACGGCCGCCCAGGATAAATCAGAAGGGGTCAGGCTGTTCAACAGGCCAGCCAACCCGCCACTGCCTTCATTTTTCCCGTGCACATTCAACACCACCCAGGAATACATTTTAGGGCTGACAAAGGAAGCCGAACCGAAAACAAGCTGGGCCAGCACTGAAAAAAAGGCGAAATTTTCTTCCCCGCCCGCGACCCTAAGCAGCGGATTGATGATCACCTGCAGCATGGCCATACCAGCCCCGATGGTGAACAGGGAGATCATATAGACCCGGAAGGCCGGGAAACTGGCAAATACAAGCGCCCCGATCA
Organism: Cyclobacteriaceae bacterium; assembly: GCA_018224645.1. Taxonomy (GTDB): domain Bacteria; phylum Bacteroidota; class Bacteroidia; order Cytophagales; family Cyclobacteriaceae; genus JAGTVG01. Next base: position 12,148 of record JAGTVG010000185.1, on the reverse strand, counting down.
GACTCAGCAGAAATGCCAGGAGCAGCATCTTTTTTTCCTTGTATTTTTCCACCAGGAAACCCGATGGAATGGACATCACCCCATAGGCAATAAAAAATGAAAAAGGCAGAAATCCTGCCATGGTCTTGGTGAGATTGTAACTTTCGGATACGCTGGGATTGAGCGCTCCGAGGATATTGGTGAAAAAGGAGATGACAAAGAATATCAGGATCACCAGTCCTACTTTATAATAACTTCTTCTTGAGGTTTTAATATTTTCCATTGTAAGGCTGTTAAAAAAATCTGCCGGTCCGGATCAAAAAATTACCGGAACGCCAGGCAATTTAATTATTTTAGAAATACTTTCATAAAAGCCGTTAAACAAACTCATGGGATGGCTCCAACTCATACTGCAGATGTCATCCCTTGGATAGATGACATCTGCAGCCTCGAGTTCGGGGACTAATTTCTACCTTGATCTTTGAACTGAAATCATATTTTGGGTATTTTTAACTTCCGTGCAACATCGATCTTTTAGCTTAATCATATACCGTATAAATCATGAACCATAAATCAATATTTTTCAATCGCTTCATCTGCATATTTCTCTTTCTTTTATGGGTTTCATGCTCACCCGAAACAGGTAACCCTGAGGATCGGCCCAACATTCTATTCGCCATCGCAGACGATGCTTCCTATCCCCATATGGGTGCCTATGGAACGGACTGGATCAGGACACCTGCTTTTGACCGGGTTGCCCGTGAAGGCCTGCTGTTCAAGAATTGTTATACCCCGAACGCTAAATGCGCCCCCTCCCGGTCCTGCATCCTGACCGGCCGGAATTCCTGGCAGCTCGAGGAGGCCGCCAACCACTGGCCTTTTTTCCCCCAGAAATTCAGGACCTATGCCGAATCCCTCTCGGATAATGGATATTTCGTGGGCTATACGGCCAAAGGATGGGGACCCGGCGTTGCCCTTGACAGCCAGGGAAACCGCAGACAACTGACGGGAATTCCTTTCAACGGGATAAAACTGGATCCGCCCGCGGATTTCATCAACACCATAGACTATGCTGAAAATTTCAGGGTATTCCTGGACAGCTTACCGGAAAACACTCCCTTCTGTTTCTGGTATGGATCTACTGAACCTCATCGTTCCTATGAATGGCAGGCAGGCATCCGTAAGGGAGGGAAAAGACTGGATGAAATTGACCGGGTCCCTAATTTCTGGCCGGACAACGATACGGTAAGGACAGACCTGCTGGATTATGCCTACGAGATCGAATGGTTTGACAAGCACCTTGAAAAAATGCTGACGTTGCTGGAAGAACGGGGTGAGTTTGCCAATACGCTTGTGGTGGTAACCGCTGATAATGGAATGCCCTTTCCCCGGGTAAAGGGGCAGGTATATGAATACTCAAACCATCTTCCCCTGGCAATCATGTGGGAGAAAGGCATTCACAATCCAGGCAGAGAAATCAGAGATATCATCAGCTTTATTGACTTTGCACCCACATTCCTCGAACTGGCGGGAATAAACCAGGAAGAGTCCGGCATGCAGCCAATCACCGGAAAGAGCTTCACAGATATTTTCCGGGCCGATCAGACCGGGATGGTTTGTTCTGAAAGAAACTTTGTACTTGTAGGGAAGGAACGGCATGACGTGGGCCGTCCGGAAGATGCCGGGTATCCGGTCAGGGGGATCATCAGGGACGGCTACCTCTACCTGATGAATTTTAAACCGGACCGCTGGCCGGCAGGGAATCCGGAAACAGGCTATTTGAACACCGACGGCAGTCCAACCAAAACATGGATCCTCAATGAACGAAGATTCCATGGCAGCAGCCAATACTGGAATTTGAATTTCGGCAGACATCCGGAAGAAGAGTTATACAATATTGAAGAAGATCCGGAATGTATGGTTAACCTGGCTTCCCAGTCGCGATATGCGGAAATAAAAGACCAGATGAAACTCGAACTGGCCCGGAAGCTCGAACAGCAGGAGGATCCGAGGAGCATCGGCGACGGCGACGTTTTCGACCAGTATCTGTATTCAAATGAATCGGACAGGAATTTTTACGAACGGTATATGTCCGGTGAAGGAGCCGAGGCAGGATGGGTGAACGAAACCGATTTTGAACAGGAAAAATTGGATTGAATCAGCCTGACATTTTTTCTCCCATAGAATCAATAAATGCTTCAGGCTTTTATTAAGTATCGAATAAATTTTAAATTGGGGGAAATGAGGATCGATAAAAACATGAAAAATAATCAATTTTTTATCTGCTTGCTGTTACTGCCGGCACTAATATTTCTGACCTGCTGTGCTGCATATAATGATGATGTTCCTGAAAAACCCAATATTGTTTTTATCATGTCCGACGATCATGCATATCAGGCCATCAGTGCATATAGTGACCACCTGATCAAGACGCCCAATATCGACCGCCTCGCGAATGAAGGGATCCTGTTTAAAAATGCATTTGTGACCAATTCGATCTGCGCCCCTTCCAGGGCTGTTCTGCTCACCGGCAAACATAGTTATGCAAACGGAGTGTTTGACAATGCCCTGCCCTTTGACGGGGCACAGGATACGTTTATCAAAAGGCTGGGTGAAGCGGGTTATGAAACTGCCGTAATCGGTAAATGGCATCTGAAATCCCGGCCAGCAGGTTTTTCCCATTACCAGATCCTGCGCGATCAGGGAGAATATTACAATCCTTTCTTCATCACCGAGGAAGATACAGTCCAGATGAAAGGATATGTAACCGACCTGACAACCGACATTGCCTTATCCTGGCTCCGGATGCGGGTGGGGGAAAAGCCCTTCTGCCTGTTGCTTCATCATAAGGCCCCGCACCGGAACTGGATGCCCAACCTGCAACACCTCGCACTTTTTAATGACCGGGATCTTCCTGTTCCAGATAACTATTTCGATGATTATATAAGCCGGTCTGCCGCCGCCCGGGAACAGGAAATGGAAATTGCTGCCGATATGACGGATGCCTGGGACCTGAAGATCAGACCGGACGACCCCGATCCGGAAAACTGGGACGAAAGGGGATATGCCTGGCATTATGGCAAATTAATGACCGGGGAACAGAAAAAAGTCTGGGATGCCCATTACGATCCTTTGAATGAATCCTACCTCAAGGCAGAAATGACTGATAAGGAAAGGGCACTTTGGAAATATCAGCGTTATATCAAGGATTACCTGCGTTGTATCGTTTCCGTCGATGATAATGTTGGCCGGGTGCTGGATGAACTGGATGTCCTTGGTCTGTCAGAAAATACCCTCGTAGTCTATACGTCCGATCAGGGTTTTTACCTGGGTGAACATGGATGGTTCGATAAACGGTTCATGTATGAGGAATCACTGAGAACTCCGCTTTTGATGAGATTTCCTGGTAGGATCGAGCCTGGAATGGTTAATGAGAATCTGGTACAGAACCTTGATTTTGCCGCTACCTTTATCGATATCACCGGTGTCGACGAAGGATACGGGCATGGCAGCTCGCTGATGCCCTTATTCAACGATAGCAAGGTGAAGGACTGGAGAGAATATGTTTATTACCATTATTATGAATATCCAGGGGCACATAGTGTCAAACGGCATTATGGCCTCCGGACCGACAGATATAAACTGATCCATTTTTACAATGATATCGATGCGTGGGAATTTTATGACCTCGAAGAGGATCCGGGTGAAATGAAAAATTCCATTGGTTCACCCCGTTACCGGGTTATCATCGATTCGCTTCAGCAGCTGCTCGAAAATGATAAATTTTATCAGGAAGATACGTTTCAATTTTAAACTACAATAAAATATGCTTGATTTAGGATTTGTCAGTGCCGTCATGGCCGAAAAAAGTTTTGAGGAAGTGATCACCTTTGCCTCCGAAAACCGATTCAAATGTGTTGAGATCATGTGCTGGCCGAGAGGAAAGGCCGAACGCCGTTATGCCGGCGTGACCCATATCAATGTTGACGAGCTGGACGACCGTAAAACAGGGGAGATCAAAAATTTTCTCAGGGAAAAAGGTGTTTATATTTCAAGTCTTGGATATTATCCCAATGCCCTTGATCCTGATCTGAAAACTGCGGAAACAGCATTCGAACATATCAGAAAGGTGATCGAGGCTTCAGCAAAACTGGAAATAGGGACCATGACCACCTTTATCGGAAGGGATCCCTCAAGGACAGTTGAAGATAATCTGGCCATGTTCAGGGAAAAGTGGCCGCCGGTGATCGCGTATGCTGAAAAAATGGGTATCAATATCGGGATTGAGAACTGTCCGATGATCTTCACCCGGGATGAATGGCCCGGCGGTAAAAACCTGGCTACCACGCCGGATATATGGGATAAAATGTTCAACATCATTCCAAATGCAAATTTCGGCCTGAACTATGACCCATCCCATTTCATCTGGCAGCATATGGACGAAGTCCAGCCGATCTATGATTTTAAGGACAGACTCCATCATATCCATTTGAAGGACGTGAAGATCCACAGGGACAAGCTGAACCGGTTCGGGATTATGGGCTACCCCAATCAATACCATTCCCCCAAAATTCCCGGCCTCGGGGATGTCCGTTGGAGTTATTTTTTCTCAGCACTTACAGATGTTGGATACCGTGGTCCCTGTTGTGTTGAAGTGGAGGACCGTTCGTTCGAAGGTTCGGATGAATCGGTTAAGACTTCCCTGCTGCAGAGTCGTAATTACCTGAATCAGTTTTTTATCCTGTAATCATCATTAATGGTTTTAAAAGAATCCATTTTCCGGCAGGGCATGAACCTGCTGCCGTCAATGATGATATCCGGTTGATCGAGGTGTTGCCTGTAAAAGCTCCTGAGATCACCTAGAATTAGGGTAAGTACTTTCGTGGTCTGACCACGATGTCTGGTCTGACCACGGGGGCTGGTCTGACGATGATGTCTGGTCTGACCATGGAGGTTGGTCTGACCACGAAACACGAGGAGCTGATACTGGCTTTAACCGGCTAAAACGGGTTGAAAAATTTCTGGAAATAATGATTAAATGTGCATTATTTAACATTAAACTGAAAGGAGGATTTATGGCAGTTGAGACAAAAGTTACCAATGGCGTTAATGTAAATCAATTAACAGAAACGATTGACATGGTTAAAGAGAATCCGGATCTATCATCAGAAATGCATATGATGCCAGAACATTAAAGCAGGCCCAATACTTTTGCCGTTTGGCTCCTTTGACATTTTATTAATCTTTCCTGAACACTGCTAAAAAATCTGAACTAATTAAAAAAATCTAATTGAAGGCCAAAATCTTGTTAGTTGATGTTCCATCAAACAAACACTTCATCCCTTATCTGCCCTATGTCTGAAAGTTTTCATAAAAATTATTCTATCCCCTTTTGCAGCAATCCAAGTGGCTGTCTTCAAGCCATCTTATCCTTATAAAATTTAACAATTTTTAAACGATATAATCAATACCCTCATTATTCAATTAAAAAGACCGGGATATGATTATCTTTACCCGGTTTTTTAAATCCAAATATTCGGTCCATGCAAGATAAAATCATCCGGGAACTCAGACTGTCAAATCTGGATGTAGAGCTGACAGATCATTTTACCATTTCACAGGGATCTGTTAAAAAAGTGAACAATCTCCTGGTCAGCCTTACCCTTGCAGACGGAACCAACGGGTATGGCGAAATTACCCCTTTCCAGGAACTGGCGGGAGAAGACAGGGAAACCTGCATACTGAAATTCAATGAAATTCGGGATTCCCTCATTGGAACCTCGGTGCTGAATATCCGGAAACACAGTCATTTCCTGGAAGAAGCCCTACCCGATAGCCCTGCAGTCCGGTGCGGACTCGAAATGAGCATGATCGATGCCCTGACCCGGCAACTCGAAATCCCGCTCTGGGCATACTGGGGTGGAAGGTCTGATCAAACCCTGATAACGGATGTCACTATCCCCATCCTTCCTTTTGAGCGGTCTATTCAGCTGGCTGAACATTGGCTGGCAAAAGGATTCGATACACTCAAAGTAAAGGTAGGATCCGATTCTGATAATGAATTGAAGATCCTCAGGGGGATCTTTCAGTTAAACAACCAGGTAAAATTTATCATTGATGCGAATCAGGGATTCGACGAATATTCAGCCCTTTCATTTATCCGTGAAGTACTGCATTTCGGTTGTAAAGTGATCCTGTTCGAACAACCCGTTAACAGGTATGACCTCGATTCAATGGCTAAAATCACCAAAGTGTTGAATATTCCGGTGGCGGCGGATGAATCCGTATTTTCCCTGCAGGATCTCCGGAAGGTAATCAAGGCAGGAGCCGGCCGGGTCGTCAACCTGAAAATTATGAAAACGGGAATTTTCCAGGCGCTTCAGATTGCATCCACCGCATTGGCCTTTGGCCTGGATCTGATGATCGGGGGCATGGTGGAAACCCGCCTGGCCATGGGTTGTTCTGTCTCCATAGCCATGGGATATTGCCCCATCAAATACATTGACCTGGATACGCCGCTGCTGATGAGGTCAGATCCCCTGCTCGGGGGTTACAGTTATTGCGGATCAGAGATCAGGTCCTGGGAAAATCCCGGATTGGGCATGGTTCCTTTGTTTTGAGACTTTTTTGCCGAAATGGTCCTGAATCTTCGGTAGGTATAGTAGAACAATACCACTTCAATGGCCTTTTGTATGGCAATGTTGACGGGATACATCTTCCGGGCCAGCTCAAAATCAACATGATTCAGTCGCTGGTAATAATCCGTCATTAACGGGATTTTCAGACCACTTTTGACTGCCAGGTAGGCATCGATGTATTTTTCCGGCATCGTTTCCTTGATTTTCCGGCATGTTGAATATTCGGGATTATCATATTTGTCCTTCCTTGCTGAAAAACCAAACAGACGGCAAATCACTCCCCTGTATGGGTATAGCGTACAGAAACCTGCCCCGGGAACGGAACCTTCATGAAATAAATGGCACACGGATTGCGGATTGTTCTTGAGATAGGCTAACCTTTCTTCAGCCTTGTCATTGAGAAAATAATGAAAGGCAAGGGGTAAAAATTCGATCACGGTCGCTTCAATGTCAGGTTTTTTACAGCAAAAGCCACAGCCAGCTACACAATGAATTTGTGTATCTTGTTTAAAAGCCTCAATCTTCTGCTCCAGATCCCTGAAAATGACTTCAACGGATCTGACCTTCCTGCGAATCGACATCTAAGAATTCAAAAAAACCCCTGCGAAATTAACTGAAGTTCAGGAATTACGGATTAAACGGATAAAAATTATTTTCCACGGGAGGATGGATGATAATACGGCCGCATGATAGTCCGATCTAATAGCTCAGGATTATATCTGCTGTATCATTGACCGGATCAAACAACAGGCACGACGAATATCTATACGGAATACCTGCCCGGCCCTATTTCCTGGATTAAATGAAATTTATGATTTAAAAATTTTATCCATTAACATGGAAATCTGCTCGATCCTTTTCCTGTTACCGCCGGGTACTTCAGCTGAAGCCCAGCCATTATACCCGATCTCTTCAAGGGACTTATTAACCACCGGCCAATTGCAGTCACCTTCCATGAGTTCTACATCAAATCCTTTCGAAATACCTTCATTTCTCTGTTTTTCCCTGCTGTATTCCTTTACATCGAGCTTCAATATCCGCCTGTTCAATGTCCTGATCCAGTGTTCGGGCCAACCATACCGGACAATGTTGCCGACATCAAAATACCAGCCAACCACCGGACTGTTGATCTCATCCAGATACCTTGCAGCTTCCCGCCGACTGATCAGGAAATTATTCCAGACATTCTCAATGGCAATTTTGACTCCTGTCTCTTCGGCATGAGGAATAAGTTTTCTGATTTCCTGCTGTGAACGCAGATACGCATCTTCATAGGAGACATCGGCATTAACAACACCGGGAACCAGTAATACGGTGGTTCCTCCATATTCCTTACAATCATCCAAAGCGGTGATCATGGAATCGAAACAAGCCCTGCGAACCTGTTCATCAGGATCGGATAAGGGAGACTTCCAGTGCACTGAATTGACAACTCCCGGGATCTCAAGTCCGGTCCTATCCCTCGCGGTAATGATATCCCTGTTATTTAATTCATTGGGACTGTCCATTTCCACTCCGTCAAATCCAAGATCCTTCAACATCCTGAATTTTTCTTCGATGGAAATATCCTCCTGTACCATGCCGAATTTCAATGATTTTTTAATTTCAGTCCGGTTCATGATGTTTTTTCCGGTAATTTCCGGGCCCGAAGCGAATAATGATGGGGAAACCATCCCTGCACCTGCCATTCCAAGGCTGGTCTGGATAAATTTTTTACGGTTCATGGGTTAAAAAAATTAAAAGACTAAATGAATTTCGTAATACCTGGCTTAGCGACAGGCGGTCCTTCATATACCAGTTCCCAGGAATAATCTTCGGGATCGGGTCCGAGGTTTTCATCCGAATTCCAGGCCTCCTCCCAGGTTATGGTCTGACCCGAATAGGCTGCCATCCTGCCCATGATAGCCATCATATTGCTCTGCAACATCCAATCTCCGTCATAAATAGGTTTATTATTCCGGATGGAAGCAAACAAATCATCATGCTCCTGCTGATACATATCATTCCCTTCGCCACGATAGCGCCAGGGATTCTCGCCAAAGATTTCATGCTGTCGCCTGATCACGTCCACTACACACCGGCCTTTGCTGCCCAACATTTCAACGGCGTAACTTCTGGAACAGTTTTTCTGCTGCCGGCTGAAATGGAATGATTTTGCTCCATTATCATAATCAAATACAACGGCAAAATGATCGAAAATATTCCCGAAGACATCTTCTGTCCTGACCTGTCTTCCGCCAGTGGCCGTAACCGATGTTGGCTGTCTGTCATTCAAAGCCCAGGAGCCCATATCGATGCTGTGAATGGCCTGTTCAACAATATGATCACCGGAAATCCAGTTGTAATAAAGCCAGTTCCTCATTTTTTTCTCCATATCGGACCATTCTGGTTGCCATGGTTTTGACCATAATTCTCCGGTATTGTAGGTATTATAGATGGTATGGACTTCACCAATATCACCGTTGAGTATTTTACCGAAGGTCTCCCGTTTCGGGCTGTGAAACCTCCAGCAGAATCCCGAAACTAGTGAAAGATTTTTTTTCTTCGCTTTTTTGGCTGCCTCAAGGGCCCGCCGTATTCCGGGTGCATCCACCGCCATAGGTTTTTCACAGAAGATGTGTTTACCGGCAGCAACGGCTTTTTCAAGTTGCAACGGCCGAAAAACAGGGGGTGTGGCAAGGATAATGACATCCACATCCGAATCGATCACTTTCTGGTAAGCATCAAATCCAGCATATTTCTGCTTGTTTTCTACCTTCACCTTGTCATCATGCAACTCCTTCAGGTTCGAAAGTGATTCCACTATTCTCTCCTCAAATACATCAGCCATCGCGGTTAATATCACATTATTATCAGCGTTCAGGGCCTGATTTGCAGCACCGGTACCCCTTCCCCCGCAGCCGATAAGGCCTACCTTCAGGGTATTATTATTCATGGCAGAGGATGTTCCCGGAACCAAAAAATTAAGTGCAACTGTTGAGCCAATCGCCGCTGTCCCGGATGTCTTTAAAAAATTCCTTCTTGTTTTCACGATTTCCTTGTTTTTCATTTTATTTAGACTATCATATTATTTCCAGACCCATATAAAATAACGCATTAATTTATTAACTAATTTCTCCAATTTCAATTTTTTTTAACTTCAAGAATATATAGTACAACCAAAACTAAAAAAAATGGGACAGTTACTTGATTTTTATGTAAAAGGAAAAACAGCGCTTGTTACGGGTGCCGCAAGAGGAATCGGGAGATCCTGTGCCCTGGCATTGGCCGAAGCGGGTGCGGATATCGCTCTCGGCCTGAGGAATGTAAAACAGGATAATGGGGTTTCCGAAGAGATCCGGATGCTTGGTCGCGAGGTGCTTCCATTGCAGCTGGATGTGGCCGATACCAGTCAGATCCGCCAGGCTGTTGAAAAAGCCATTGAAATTTTTGGAAGGATCGACATCCTCGTGAACAATGCGGGCATCGCACCTTCAAACCTGATCGAAGACTATACCGAAGAGGATTTTGACCTTACCGTTGCTGTCAATCTTAAAGGCACCTACTTTATGAGCCAGGCGGTCGGCAGACACATGATCCGGAACAAATCCGGCAAAATCATCAACCTGAGTTCCCAGGCAGGTTATATTGCCCTTCCTTCCGAATCGGTTTATTGTATGACGAAGGCGGGGATCCGTCATTTGACGCGATGTTTTGCTGTTGAGTGGGCTAAATACAACATCAATGTAAATGCGGTCGCCCCCACTTTTATCGAAACACCTGGTACCGAACCCTGGCTGGCTGACCCGGAATTCAAAGCCAATGTACTTTCTAAAATTCAGCTGGGGCGGATTGGAATGCCTCAGGAGGTTTCAAGTACGGTAGTATTTTTAGCTTCCTCTGCCGCTTCGATGATCACCGGTGAGACAATATTAATCGATGGAGGTTGGACGGCTGTTTAATTCCGCTTATATTTGGCATTATGCCTCCTGAATTATAAATGAAGATAAATACATAAATCATTGAGTTTAACAACAGGAAATAACAATATTTTTTTTAACTAATTCATATGTATCATGAACAATTCCAGAAGAAAATTTATCCGTAATACAGCCCTGGGTACCGCCGGGCTTTCCCTGGCCGCAAGCCCGTTTGCTTTCAGTGCCAGGAGTTACAAATCTATTCCAGGTGCAAACGACCGCATTCAGATGAGCGTGATCGGAACACGCGGGCAGGGTTTCGGCCATCTGCGGAGATGGGCAGAAATGGCGTCCAGTGATAATGTCTATATAAAAACAATCTGCGATATCGATGAAAATTTGTGGGATGAAAGGGTAAAAACAGTCGAGGATATCCAGGGAGTAAAACCAGGTACCGAATATGACCTGAGAAAGGTATTCGACGATAAAGAAATCGACGCCGTTTCCATTGCAACCCCGAATCACTGGCATGCGCTTGCCACCATCTGGGCGCTGCAGGCCGGGAAGGATGTGTTTGTGGAAAAGCCCTCCAATCATAATGTGTGGGAAGGAAGGAAAATGATTGAAGCCGCCAATAAATACAACCGGATCGTACAGGTAGGATTCCAGAACCGTTCCATTGAAAATGTCAGAATGGCGATGCAATTCCTTCATAACGGAGGCATCGGTGAGGTATATATGGCCAGAGGGCTTTGTTTTAAACCCAGGGATTCGTTCGGGCGAGTACCAGATGGCCAGATCCCTGTGGGCGTACATTATGATCTCTGGATAGGGCCTGCCGAAATGTATCCATATAATGAGAAAAAATTTCATTACAACTGGCACTGGTTCTGGAATACGGGAAACGGGGATATCGGTAACCAGGGACCTCACCAGTGGGACATTGCACGCTGGGGATTGAATGCAAACGAACATCCGGTGAAGATCTCCTCTTCCGGAGGATATTATAAATGGAAGGATTGTGATCAGGAAACCGCGAATACCCAGACCGCGGTGGTCGAATATGCCGATGGAAAACTGATACAGTTCGAGGTAAGGGGATTATATACAGCCGGCGAAGACAGTCTGAACATAAAGATCGGGAACCTGTTCTATGGAACGGAAGGATGGATGGAAATTGACGGTTCCACATGGAAAACCTACATGGGAAGGGATGGTGAACCCGGTCCGGGCAGTGAGTCCTCAGGCGATGAAGTTGATAACGTTGTTGGATACCTGGCAGCCCCGGGTGGTGGTGGACATTACAGTAATTTTATTTCAGCTGTCCGTTCGAAAAATAAATCCGATCTGACGTGTCCGGTGGAGGAAGGTGTGATCTCTTCGGACCTTCCCCTGCTTGCCAATATCTCCTACAGGCTTGGCCGGACCCTTAAATTTGACGGAAGCAAGGAAAAATTTGAAAATGATCCGGAAGCGGATAAGATGCTGACGAGGAAATACAGGAGCCCCTATGTGATAGAAAAAACCATCTGAAATCAACCCCGGAAAATTCATAAATTATACAAATTTGTTTTCCGATAAAGATTTTTAATGCGTCATAGCCACATCCCATACTATAAAATATAATCAATT
>JAGTVG010000184.1 GCA_018224645.1 Cyclobacteriaceae bacterium | reverse complement strand
TCCTGTGATGCCTTCCGATAGGAAGCATATGATTCCCTCAGCCTGGCTTCGAAAGGTAACATCCTGAGGTTAAAGGCTGATATAAGATCCTGGCTGGAAGAACCGGTAATCTCCGGATTTCTGAGGCTATCAATATGTGCTGAGATCCTGATCCTGGCATTTTCATTAAAAAACCGCAGGTACGGCAATGTATCGGCTATATAAACATAACACATCTCCGGACTCTCCAGACTACCCCGGAAAGTGAAGATACCCATATTGATTTCACTGGAATCGATTGTGATAAATTCACTGTCCACCCTTCTTTTAAGCAGGGCCATTCCTTCCTCAAGCCCCAGGATCTTTCCCTGGATCCTGTATTCTTCCGGATTGATCTGGCAACTGGGAAGGATGAAAAAAAATAGAGTTGAAAAAATAAATGATCTCATTATTTTATTATTTCCGGCAAAAGAAAATAATAAACACCAATAAAAAAAGCCGGTTAATTCCTTTTTGATTTTATCCTCCCGAATTCATCTTCCGGCTGCCCATTCCAATTAATTTTGGTACATTTGCGGCTTATCTTCTGGAATATGGACCACCTGACGACAGGGAAGATTTATAATTTTCAATTCTGGTTATTGTGTGGGGGATCGTTCCTGTTTTTCGCAAGTTTCAATATGATCATCCCTGAATTGCCTGCCTACCTGACCAGCCTGGGAGGCGAGGATTACAAAGGGTTGATCATTGCCTTGTTTACGCTAACGGCGGGGCTTTCCAGGCCTTTCAGCGGAAAACTGACCGATACGGTAGGAAGAATACCGATCATGATTTTTGGTTCGGCCGTATGTATGGTGGCTGGATTATTATACCCTTTACTGGGTACCGTGCTGGGTTTTTTGCTCCTGCGCCTCTTCCATGGATTATCCACCGGGTTTAAACCAACAGCCACTTCTGCCTATGTCGCCGACATTGCTCCGGGAAACAGAAGGGGAGAAGCCATGGGGATACTGGGCTTTTTCGGAAGCGTTGGCATGGCTTCAGGTCCGGTTCTGGGAAGTTATATTGCCATGACGCTGTCGCTCAATATGATGTTTTATGTATCCTCCATGCTGGCGCTGATATCCGTGCTGGTATTGATCGGCATGCGGGAAACTTTGCCCGAGAAAAAGAAATTTCATTTCCGGTTACTCCGGGTCAGTAAAAAGGATATCCTGGAACCCAGGGTATTCCCGTCTTCTGCCGTTCTGATGTTCAATGTCTTTGCCTTTGGGGTGATACTGACAATAGTGCCTGATCTGACCATTTATCTCGGCCTGTCAAATAAGGGGGTTTTTTTTGCCATATTTACCGTTACCTCCCTGCTGGTGAGGATCTTTGCAGGACAGTTGTCCGACCGGATAGGAAGGGTGCCGGTGCTCATCATGGCCACCCTGACATTGATCACCGCTTTAGCGTTGATTGCATTCTCGCAGACCCTGATCTTTTTTTATCTCGCCGCCGCCACTTACGGGATCGGCATTGGTATGGGATCGCCTACGTCCTATGCCTGGACGATCGATTTGAGTGATGATGCACACAGGGGCAGGGCCATGGCCACCATGTTTATTGCACTGGAGGTTGGAATCGGGGCTGGGGCATTGATCTCATCCTGGCTATACGGGAATAATCCTGAGAATTTCACGATGGTTTTTATGATATCTGCCCTCGTGACATCCTGTTCATTATTCTATTTAATATTCTATCGGCTTGTATTGAACCGCAGGATGAAGCAGGAAATGGTCAAATAAAGGCTTTGAAGAGAAATCAGTTCCTGCTGGTAAAACCAAAACCCGATCAAATCGTTTTAAAATAATAAAACAGGAGTTAATTGTTTCATGAATTCAGAAAGTAATCTTTGGTTTTTTGAGAATGTAGACCTGTACGAACTCCTTTGCCCCCATAAAGTTCCTTCAATGAAGGATAAACATACCTTTCACCGGTATAAAAAAAATGATTTTATATACTTTGAGGATGAACCTTCAGCATACATCTATTTAATTGCCAACGGCAGGGTAAAAATTGGAAGTTATACGGAGGACGGGAAGGAGATCGTCAAGGCGGTCCTTTCACAGGGGGAAATATTCGGTGAACTGGCCCTGGCCGGGGAAGACAGGAGGCCTGATTTTGCCCAGGCACTGGAGGATGACACCACGGTCTGTCCCATGAGCATAGATGAAATGCAGGAACTGATGGCCAATAATAAACCACTGAACCTCAAGATCATCAAACTGATCGGATTGAGGATCAAAAAGCTTGAAAGGAAGGTGGAATCGCTTGTTTTTAAAGATGCACGGACGAGGATCATTGAATTTCTCCGGGAAATGGCCCTTGAAAAAGGTAAAAAGGTAGGATTTGAAACGATGTTTAAAAATTACCTCACCCACCGGGATATTGCAAGTCTGACCGGTACTTCACGTCAGACAGTCACCATGGTCCTGAATGAATTGAAGGATAATAATATCATAAATTTTGACCGGAGAAGGTTCCTCATCCGGGATATGGATAAACTTACCTTAGCGATCAAAAATCAAGCATAAAAAAAGGCGGGAAAACCCGCCGTTCTTAATTTTTTATTGCCTGATCAGCCCTTGAACATGGCATTTTCCGAATCTATCTCTACCTGATATTTATCGAGAAATTTTGCCGCCTGTTCAGCATTCTGAAAATCAAATTCCCTGATAGTCCCATCGCTTAAATGAACATGTACCTTTACCGCATCAATATGTTTACCATCCTTGAATTTCAGCGTTTTGGGTAGTTTAAATTCCTGACCCTCTTCAAGCCTGGCGATTCTGATGGGTTTGGTTCGTTTTGCACCGCAATATGAACATGACCAGTGCTGGATCATTTCGCCTTCAGAATTGCTGGTTGCCGGTTCGATGATTTCCTCAGTCTTGAGCTTCATCGTATAGAATCCGCAGGTATTGCATTTATTGGCTTCAAGATGGCCTGCATATTTTTCAATTTTTAATTCTCCGGTCGCTTCATCCACCCAGACATCGTAATCCATGGAAAATACTTCCTCTTCGGCCTGCATCCCTTCATCAAGGTGAACATCTTCTTCTTCTTCGCTCAGGAGACGCATTTTATTGCCTTTTGAGGAAATCCTGGGTGTATACCTCAATTCCTTGAGTTTTTTATGAAGTTTTGCCGGATAGGAATATTTATAAAGCAGGTATGAAATATACACGATCAGTGTTGCAATACAGAAGGTGATGAATAACCGGACAATGAACCATACATAGTGAATTTCCATGGTTGGTTTGTATACGGTATTCAGTGCAAACAAAATGGCTCCGGACAAAAACCAGATGGACCTCATCTGCATTTTAATGTCATACTGGCTGAGGTAATCATATTTCTGTTTAAGATCCTTCATTGAAGCAAGCCGGATCTTATGGAAGATAAAAACCAAAACAGCCGCGACCAACAAAACGACTGTACCAACAACCATCACGTTATTCCATACATCCAGGAATATTAAATAATTTTCATTACTCATGATAAAAAACAGTTAGAGGTTTTTAAAATTCTAATAATTGCTGGGCTAAAAATATAAAAATTCTTGTAAGAATTCAATTTTGGAACAATTTTATCAAATTTATAAAAAAATCAAATACCAAACAAAATTCTTTTAAGAAGTCATGGCCAGAAGAATATCGTGCTGGGTTATAATGTGAGTTTTATCATTTTCATCCCTGACCAGAACTGCGGACACTTTTTTATCGATCAGGGAAGATAATACATCCACCGTATTGTCCATAGCCACAAAAGGCAGTGGATCATCCATGATCTCCTGCACCTTTCTTTTCCTGATTTCCTGATTTTCTATCAGGTTCTTCAGGATTTTTGAATCGGTCACCGTTCCGACGATCTGATCCCCCTTTGTTACAGGAACCTGGGAAATGCCTTCCTGGCTCATGACCAGGATTGCCTTTTCAATCGTCATTTCTGCCGGGATGGTGACAAGCCGCTGATGATTTCCCTGTTTCCGGAGAATATCTCGGGCTGTGGCAAATTCACGTTCTTCCAGGTAACCATGATCCTTCATCCAGTTATCATTATATATCTTGTTCAGGTACCGCGTGCCATGGTCAGGCAAAAGAATGACCATCATATCATCCTTCATCAATTGCATTCTGGCATATTCAAGCGCGCCGTGAACGGCTGACCCGCATGACCAGCCGACAAAAAGGCCTTCCTCCCTTGCCAGGCGCCTGGCCATGATAGCGGCATCCTTATCAGTAACCTTGATAAAATGATCGATGACATCGAAATTGACATTTTCCGGAAGGATATCTTCCCCGATCCCTTCCGTCAGGTATGGATAAACCTCCTTTTCATCAAATATTCCTGTTTCCTTGAATTTTTTAAAAACAGATCCGTACGAGTCGATCCCGATGGTGGTGATCCTGCTATTTTTTTCCTTCAGGAATTTACCCACGCCGCTGATGGTTCCTCCGGTACCAACCCCTGCCACAAAATGGGTGATTTTTCCCGCTGTATCTTTCCAGATCTCCGGGCCCGTGGATTCATAATGGGCGTTCGTGTTTGAAAGATTATCGTACTGGTTTACATAGAATGAATTGGGTATTTCCCTTTTTAATTTACGGGCAACGGAATAATAGGATTTGGGATCATCCGGAGCCACATTGGTGGGGCAAATGATTACTTCTGCCCCCATGGCGCGCAGAATATCCATCTTTTCCTGTGATTGCTTATCGGCAAGGGTAAAAATACACTTATACCCTCTGGCGATGGCTGTAAGGGCCAGCCCCATTCCTGTATTTCCGGAGGTCCCTTCGATGATGGTTCCACCCGGTTTAAGTTCCCCGCTTTTTTCCGCATCGAGGATCATTTTTACGGCCATCCGGTCCTTCATCGAATTTCCGGGATTAAAATATTCCAGCTTCGCAAGTATGGTCCCACTGATGTTCCTGGTGACCTTGTGAAGTTTTACCATGGGGGTATTTCCAATGGTCTCAATGATGGAATTGTAGTGCATAGACTTCCTGGATTATTATACTTTCTGATTTTGGAGAAAGGGTAAATTAAATCTTTCTTTTAAATTTTCATAATTTCGCCGAAAGATTAATCTGGTAATCCAGGGTATCGGTAATCCGGCCGGATTAACTCAGCGGTGTCTTTTCTGATGCGAGGAGATAAAGTACCGCCATCCGGATGGCCACGCCATTCTCAACCTGATGCAGGATTATGGCAGCATCCGAGTCTGCAACGTCGCTGTTTAATTCAACCCCGCGGTTGATCGGGCCGGGATGCATGATGGTGATGGGTTTATTCAGTTTATCGATCAGGGCTTTATTTATGCCGTAGTAAATGGCATATTCCCTTAATGAAGGGAAGTATTTTATCTGTTGGCGTTCCAACTGTATTCGTAACACATTCGCAATTTCACACCATTCAAGCGCCTTTTTAACATCGAGTTCCACCTTCACGCCCAAATTACCGATGAATTTGGGGATCAGTGTATTGGGTCCGCAGACCATCACTTCCGCCCCGAGTTTTTTCAGTGCATATATATTGGATATGGCGACCCTTGAATGCATGATGTCGCCGATGATGGCAACTTTTTTCCCCTCCACAGTGCCGTACTTTTCACGAATGGAATACGTATCAAGCAATGCCTGGGTTGGATGCTCGTGGGTGCCGTCCCCGGCATTAATAATATTGGCTTTGATATGTTTTGAAAGAAAATGGGGGGCTCCCGGGCTTGAATGCCGCATCACGATCATGTCGACCTTCATGGCCAGGATATTGTTGATGGTATCCAGCAGCGTTTCGCCTTTTTTTACTGAACTTGAGGAAGATGAAAAATTGACGACGTCCGCCGACAATCTTTTTTCTGCCAGTTCGAAACTTAATCTGGTCCGTGTGGAATTTTCGAAAAAGACATTGGCAATGGTAATATCCCGCAGTGACGGCACCTTTTTTATGGGCCTGTTGATTACCTCCTTAAAATAATCCGCCGTTTCAAAAATAAGATCAATGTCCTTTCTGGTAATGTTTTTTATGCCTAAAAGATGATTTACACTGAGACTGGCCATTACCCTTCGGTTTTACTTATTAACCAAATATGATCATTTTTTGCTCCCTGCTCTTTCCATTCAACTTCTACCCGCTGGGATTGCATGGTATTAACACTTTTTCCGATATATGTCGGGTGTATGGGCAGCTGACGGGTATATTTCCGTTCTATCAGAACGAGCAATTCCACAAGCAATGGCCGGCCGAAAGCAGTCATGGCATCCATGGCAGCCCTTACCGATCTTCCAGTAAAAAGTACATCATCAATCAATATCACTTTTTTATCTTCAATGATGAATGGCATATGGGTGGCATTGGCCCGTATGGGTTTATCTCTCCGCCGGAAGTCATCGCGGTAGAAGGTGATATCAAGAAATCCAAGCGGGATATCCATCTTCAGAATTTCATCAAGGCTTTTTTTGATCCTGTCGGCAAGAAATATGCCCCTGGGCTGAAGACCGATCATTACCACATTCTCAAAATTTCCATGATTCTCAATCAATTGATGGCAAAGACGATGGATGGTTATATCGAACAGTTGATTGTCAAGAAGTAATTTTTTCTGCATCGGAAATCAAAAAATCAGGATCTCGCTAAATCAGTACAAACATAAGGAATCTTACGAATTAATTGTATATAATCTTATTAATAAAAAATACCTTTCGATTTAATTTTACCCCCACATCCTTCATGTTTTTAATATTCTGAATGCCATAGGCAAAAAACCTGTCGTCATACCATTTTTCAAGGCCTCCGTATTCGGAATTATTGGTCTTTACTTCATCATCCTGGAATTTGAGTGAAATGTCGTTGAATGATTTCCCTTCGATTACCTCTTCCCCCTTGATCATTTTAGTCCGGATCACATTTTCATAGTTATAAAGCAATACGATATCATTCTCCCGCGGATCCACATGAACAAACTGCTTAAGCTGATAACTCATGGCATCGTTGATCTCAAAACTGTTATCCCAGAGGAGGTTCCCTTCCTTATCAAATCCGATCACAACGGCATGGGTATATTGATATCCTTCGAAATAATAACTGCTGTAATTGGAGCGGGAGGAAGGATAGTATGACTGAAATCCGCCATACGCACTGTAATTATTGTATTTAGGATAGTAAGCTTCGCCAAGCAGGATAAAGTTGTTCTCAAAAGGTATGATGTCATGCACAAGCAGCCGGTAGTTAAATTTCAGTTTTTTGCCTTTGATCTTTTTCCTTTCGATTCGTTCCTTTACCCTTTTTTCACGTTTCGCTTTCATATAACTGAAAAAATTCTCCAGCTCTGCATAATTATAATATTTTATCACTTCTTCGCCCCGGGCATCAATATATGCCAGGAATATTCCCCGCGAATACCGCATATTTTTTCCGGAATAAGTGCCCGCGATAATATCCGTATTCATGTCGACCGAAACATTTCTCGCGTCGATAAGGCTTGTTTTTTCCTTTGGAGTAAGATTAAAACTTTCCATCATTTCACCATCAGCTGTAAATTTCCTGATGGCTATGGTATTTTCTTTCTCAAAGGTCCTGATCGAAGAAATTACGGTGGTCATTTCCCTGGTTTCATTGACATCAACCTGCAGCAACCTGCTTTTATCGAAATATAAACCCGGATATACCTTTGTCCTGCCTTCCTTAAAAAAATACTGGAAAACGGTTGGTCTCATGTTAACGTAACCGCCAAATATTGCAGAATTATCTATGATCTCGAATTCCGTCAACTCAAAGTTCAGCGTCACAGTCACATCATACTGCTGATGCATGCCTGTCAAAACATCGATTTCAATTATTTTATCATTGACAGCCCTGTTTTCTTCATGCCGGAAAAGATAATATACCTTGTTTTTGACGTGATCGAATCCCCTTAACTCATAATAATAATCGATAAAAATATCATTTTTCCACCGTTCCTGCAATGTGGTATCCAGCATGAGGAATTGCCATGGGATTTTTCCTTTTTCAAAGACTTCAGTATTTTTCCGGCTCAGGACGATCCCATATTCATCAACCGGAAGAACGTTGAAAAAATCATCCTCATATTCCAGTTCCACTTCATATCTCGTGGGTTGTTCAATCTGACCCCATAAATCCGGAATGGCTAAAACAAAGATCAACGCATTGAGAATAAGAAATTGTATTATTATGGTATAATTAAGAATTTTCATAAACACCCATAGGTTCTGTTCATAATACTAAACAAAATATATAGTAAAAATCCTTCGAAAAGCTGAATTTTTTTTACAATTTCTGGGGGATGTATATATCAACTAACGGAAATGATCTCATATATTGTATTTTTTTAAAATAAGCATTGGAGCCGGACGAAAAATATATTGCCGTTTGTTATTTTTTACAGGAGGGCAATGATGATTATAAATGTGAATTGACCGATCGGCGGCTTACCGTCAGGAGAAAACGTAATACCAGTGAATTTCCGATTCAGGGCGTTAAATTTTTACAGATCAATCATCGTAAACTTCTGATTCCGG
>JAGTVG010000183.1 GCA_018224645.1 Cyclobacteriaceae bacterium | reverse complement strand
TTGTCCTTGTACCCATATCGGGGACAATTGTTTCGATTGTCTTTCCAATCGCTTCCCGTCCCTGGTCCGCAGTCCAGTCAAATACATAAGCTGCGGCTTCGTTTATGATGATTGCCGATGAATCCGAGGGATAATCGCGTGAAAAAAATCTTCCATGCTGAAGATCAATCTGCAGGGTTTCCTGATAATCATAGTCGACCAGGGAGAAGGAAATGATGTGATCGGATGCCAGTTCGCCTTCCGCCTTATGGGCACTGGACCAATATAAATGTGAGGGTACATGGGTGGTGTAACTTGCACTTACAACCTGCTCAAGACCGTGGATCTGCTGTTTAATGATATCTGCTTTTTCTCCCAGGCGGTAAGCATTGCCTACAACAATCACATTCTCCTTTCCGAATCCGACATTTTTATTCCGAATGTATGACATCTGTTTGAAGACCAGCATTGTGCAGACAATCAAACCGATCGAT
Organism: Cyclobacteriaceae bacterium; assembly: GCA_018224645.1. Lineage (GTDB taxonomy): Bacteria > Bacteroidota > Bacteroidia > Cytophagales > Cyclobacteriaceae > JAGTVG01. Next base: position 2,894 of record JAGTVG010000183.1, on the reverse strand, counting down.
ATGATGAATTGAAAGATGACGAGCGCACTCCGGAAGAAGGAACTTCCGGATCCGGAATTCAGGGAACCCTTCAGGACATCGACAGGTTTGAACCGGGTGAGGTAAAATGCAGGATAACTCCCGGCAACCAGGGTAACCACCAGGATGATCGCCAGGATGAGCAGGAAAATCCATGGATCCTGGAAAATGTTGAACGTCAGATTTTTCCCGGAAATGGTGTTGAAGGGAATCCTGAAAGCTTCCGTTAATCCAAGGGCAATCAGCATGGAAATAAGGATGTACATGAGTGATTCAAAAAGAAACTGGATGATCAGGGGCTGTTTTGTAGATCCGAGCGTTTTCCTGATCCCCACTTCCCTGGCACGTTTGGCAGACTTTGCCGTGGAAAGGTTCATGAAATTTATACAGGCGATCAGAATTATAAATACGGCAATGGCACTGAAAATATAGACATATTGAATATCACTGTTTGCATTCATTTCAGCAAATAGGTTCGAATGCAGATGAATATCCGTAAGGGGTTGCAGCAGGAATTTAAAATTCTGGTCCATGATTTCATCCGTAAATTCCATTTCCGGATAGTGGAGATAGGCGATGACCTGGGGGATCACATGCTGCCTGACCAGGTCTCTCAGTTTATCCTCAAGTGAGACCGGATCCGTTCCGGTGGCGAGTTTAATATAAGTATAATAGTTCATGTTTATCCATATCGGATTGCCCGCATCAGGGTTACTGGACATGGATACCAGCATGTCAAAATCAAAATGTGAATTATGTGGGATGTTTTCGACGATCCCGGTAACGGCATAGGTTCTGTCATCATCCTTTAACAGGTTACCGATAACCTCCCCCCTGTCAACAGCTTTTTTGCCGAAATACCTTAGCGCGGTTTCTTCCGTCATCACGATCGAATAGGGATCCTTGAGTGCTTTGTTTTTATCACCTTCAAGCAGGGAAAAACTGAATACATCAAAAAATGTGGAATCGGCAAACAACACCCTGTCTTCCTTCAGGGATTCATCCTGATGAGTGATGATCAGTATCTCCGGCTGTAACCGGGTGACTGCCTTCACCTCCGGTATCGTTGTCAGTATGGCTTCGGCCACCGGGGCGCCGGATACAGCCACATTCCTGACTTCCTCATCACCCAGTTTTCCTTTCGTAATGACCCGGTAAATGTCGCCGGCATCCTGATGGAATTTATCATAGCTCAATTCGTCCGAGATGAAAAGTATGATCAGCAAGCTGGTGGCAATGCCGATAGACAATCCCATTATATTCAACATGGAATAAAACCTGTCCTGTATCAGATTTCTGAAAGCGATTTTAATATAATTCCTGATCATCATATGCTGTTTTGAAGGTACTTAATTTTTTAATTTCAACACGGTATTTTATCACTCATTGAAAATTTCACTGATCTGTCATGTATTCTGATACTTCCTTGCCAATCTCATGCCATATCCATAAATAGTTAAAATTCAATGAATTATGATACATCCTTAATAAATCTTAGGAAAAAATGTGTTTAATTTTTAAACAAAGTATTGTATATTTTTTAAACACTTCCGTATTATTGTAGCATGGAGCTTATTGATGGGAATATACTGATCGTCGATGATGATCCCGATGTACTCGAAACGGCCAGGCTTTACCTCAAGCAGAAGTTCGGCCGAGTGGTGGCCATCAGCAATCCGGATGGGTTGGACCCGCTTCTTCAGGCCAATGAATTTGATGCCATTTTGCTTGATATGAATTTCGAAAGGGGAGAACTTGAAGGAGAGGAGGGGATTTTCTGGTTGAAGAGGATAAAATCTATCAGCCCGGATACCTCCGTAATCATGATCACCGCCTATGGCGATATCAACCTGGCAGTTGAAACCATGAAGGAGGGGGCTTCCGATTTCATTTTAAAGCCCTGGAAAAATGAAAAACTGTTTGGGACGATTATGGCCGCGCTGGCATTGAAGCGGGCGAAGACGGAATACAGCAGGCTGAGGGGTGCCCATGAAAAAGTGGTCAATGACATCGATAAAACATTCCAGGATATCATTGGCGTATCACCCGTGATGAACAGGACCTTTGAATTGATCAATAAAGTGGCGGATACGGATGCCAATGTACTGATTCTCGGGGAAAATGGCACGGGAAAAGAACTTGTCGCCAGGGCATTGCACAGGTTGTCACCAAGGAACCAGGAGGTATTTATCCGGGTTGATCTCGGTGCGATTACCGAAACGCTCTTCGAAAGCGAACTTTTCGGTCATGTAAAGGGAGCCTTTACCGATGCTAAAACCGACCGTGCAGGAAGTTTTGAACTGGCAAAAGGCGGGACCATCTTTCTGGACGAGATCGGCAATCTTACCCTTCCATTGCAGGCGAAATTGCTGACGGCCATTCAATCACGGGAAATCCGCCGGGTGGGCTCGAACAGGATCATTCCGTTGAACGTCCGGTTGATCTGTGCAACCAATATGCCGCTATATGAGATGGCCGAAAAGGATAAGCCTGAATTCAGGAAAGACCTGCTCTATCGCATCAACACGGTAGAGATAATGGTACCTCCGCTCAGGGAACGCGTGGAGGATATCCCCCTGCTCGCCCGTCATTTTTTAGACCTTTATTCCGGGAAATATCATAAACAGGGGATTAAACTGGAGGAAAAGCTCCTGAAAAAGATGAAATCCTATTCCTGGCCCGGGAACGTACGCGAATTGCAGCATACCTTAGAAAAGGGGGTGATCCTGGCAGACCATGGCCGAATCCCGGAAGAGATCCTTGGGCCGGATAGAAAAAGGACAAACAGGGAAGAAAAAAATATCCGGACACTCGATGATATGGAAAAAATAATGATCAGGCAGTCCATGGATAAAAATCAGGGGAATTTAAGCCAG
>JAGTVG010000182.1 GCA_018224645.1 Cyclobacteriaceae bacterium | reverse complement strand
TGGAATAATCACCGTTTTCAAAGGCCACCTTTGACTGCTGGAATAATGCATCATCCAGGTACACCGACTGGTCATATTGTACGATCACCCGGTTAAGATTTTCCTCCGCTATCTGACGGTTGCCCAGGATGGAATGGATCACCCCGATCTGGTAATAACAGTAATCTGGTTCGGGGCTTTCAGCCTTAATGGCTCGTTCATAGGTGGCTATGGCATTGTTGTAATCCCGGGTGACATAATAACAGTCCGCCAGGCGCAGAAGGGCATCATCATAGAAAAACTGCTGGTTATTCCGCTGGACTTCCCTCACATACACGTTAAAATGATCCATGGCATTTTCATAGGATTTGGTATTGAAGTAGGCATATCCCAACCCATACCGGGCCTTCAGCACCGTTTCCGATCGTCCTGTCAGATCATTCCTGAAAACTTCAAGATAGGACCGGATGGCATCTTCATACATTTTACCGATGGAATACGCTTCTCCTGTCCAGAACCAGGATTTCAGGACAAGCTCCTTCTCCACCGGATTTTCAAGGGATTTTTCGAACATCTGGACGGATTCATAAAAATTACCGGCATTGAATAATTGAACGGCCTTTTTATAGGTAACGATCTGGTATACACGGTTCACGCTGGGGGTACGGTTTGGCAGGGATTCGATATACCGGATGGCTGTATTCACGTCATCGGTATTAAGGTATGCTTCACTGATCAATTCGTTCACCTCTTCCCGGTGAGCGGTAGCGGAAGCGGAATTGTTCAGCGCCTGAAGTACATCCAGCGCATCGGTGAACCGCCCTGCTTCAAAATACAATTTGCCCAGGCAGTACATGGATTCGTTCGTGATTTCCTCATCGAATTTTTTCCTGGCGGCATTTTCGAATGCCGTTATCGCATAATTTCTATTTTCTGCCCTGATATAGGATAAGCCAAGATAATAGGACGCATATTGCCCGGCTTCACCTTCTGCCAATGCGGCATTTTTTAGAAATTCCACGGCCTGGTCAAAATATCCGCTCTGAAATGCACTCAGACCTGCACGGAACAGGAGTTCGGGTGTATGATTCCCGCCGGCCGGGTCGATTCCTTCCGCGTAATAGGCATAGGCATTCCGGTAATCGTCCAGGAAATAAAATGATTCGGCCACCATAATGGTAATGGATGTTTTATCACTGACCGGATTGTCCGATACCAGGAGCGGCCTGGCGTAAGCGATCACTTCATTATATTTTTTTTGCCCATACAATGCCCTGGTTTTTAAAAACGGGACCACCTTGTCATACGTTTCATAGTCTGCCGCAATTTCAATGAATTTCAATGCATCCTCATACTGTTCACTTTCAAGGGCGATATAGGCCGAATAATACGCTGATGCGCCCTGGTAAGTATTTTTATTCTCTATCGAATAATTCAGGTTCTTTAAAGCTTCATCAAATTTTTTCCCGGCAAAATAACTGTATCCCAATTTAAACTTGAGCTCATTCCGTTGTGCACCGGAAATATTGTTGATTTTCACCTGCTCAAAACTCTCAACCGCCTTGTCATAATCTTTATTCCTGTAATTAAAATTCCCCAATTCAAAATAGGCCAGCATCGATTTAGGATGGGTGGGATGATCATTCACGAAATTTTCAAACAGTTTTTCCGCATCCTCATGAAACAGGTTCATGGCGCTGAAGGCCTGGTAGTAACGGGCTTCAGCAAGCATTTCCGAACTGGGATCTGTCTGGATGAATTCTTCGAACTTCGTCCTGGCGGCGCTGTAATTATTCCTGTTGACAAGCGCCAGGGCTTCCTGAAAGAGGGAATTTTGTTGTTCCCTGTTCAGGGTGGTCTGAGCTGTAACCATGGATGAAAAAATAATTAAAATTATCAGCGGGAATATAATGCGGATCATAAAATTTAGTGCCGGGTTTTTCTGAATAACGAAATTCACCAATCGATATTTATAATACTTAAAATTTATTGCCAAAATCAGGCCAAAAGCCGGGAATATCAATGTAATAATTTATATACGAGTTCCTTTAAAATTTCACCCTCATGAACATGGATCACGCCGACACCTTTACTCCGTAAATCAGCTTCGCGAATATAATGAATATTCTCAATTACCTTGGGCAGGGTGAAATTCTGTGTTGCATGGATATATTCCCTGATGAAATATGAATTGACACCTGTGATGGCTGAGAGATTCCTGGGATTCCTGTCCGAAGTGGAATGGATGATGAGCAATTTTGAAAAAAAACCGAACAGAAGGGCGATGGTCGGAATGACTGGGTTATTTTTGCTGTTTGAACTGAAATAGTTGACGATCCGGTTAGATTTAACGACATCGCGCACCCCAATGGCCCGCTGCAGTTCAAACGAATTATAATCCTTGCTGATGCCCACATATTTCTGCACGATCCCGGGATTGATTTCCACCTTTTCCTTGTAATTGATCAATATCTTGTTGATTTCATTCGATAACCGCACCAGGTCATTCCCGATATTTTCAACCAGCAGATAGGCAGCTTTCAGATCGATGGAATGCCCCATTTCCACAACGTAATTATCTACCCATTCCGGAAGCTGGTTATCGTAAAGTTTATTCGATTCAACCGTCACCGCATACTTTTCGAAATTTTTGAACAGGGTTTTCCTTTTATCCGGACTTTTATTCTTATAGGCGATGACGAGGATGGTGCTGGGCAGGGGATTGGTAATGTAGGCATTCATCTGGTTTTCGCCCTCCGGTTTATTCCAGTCCCGTATTTCCTGGGCTTCCCTGACGATCACCACCTGGCGTTCAGACATCATCGGAAACCGCCTGGCCTGTGATAGCAGATCCGGAATCGTTATATCCCTTCCGTAAAGGATCATCTGGTTGAACCCCTTTTCCGATTCCGTCAGGGCGTTTTTATTGATATATTCGGTGATCAGGTCGATGTAATAGGATTCGCTGCCGAATAAAAAATAGACCGGTGCATATTCATTGTTCTCAAGCTTTTTAAGTATGGCTTCGGCTGTCTGCGGCATAGATGATCATTAATCTCACAAACTTGCAGTAAAATAACAAAATACCCCTTTCAACTGAAATATAATTTTTAAAATTCCTGCCTGTTTTAAAATCTGCAGCCAGTATTCCAGGTGGTAATGCGCAAAAGACTTTCACGCGGTTCACCCCGTGATATGAATTTCACACAAAAAAAAACCTCGTTTTCCGGATGCTGAGAGCGGCATAATAATGATCAGTGGTCCGGGGGTTTCTCCCCTGGTTTCCCCGATGAAACTATCCATCTTCAGATGCAGGCCTGTCTTCTTTGTTTACCAGAATACTCAGAAGTGATGCGGCGATATGCCTGAAATTCCTTTCCGTGATCACACCCACTAATTTACTGTTTTTGATGACCGGTAAACAGCCAATGCGGTTATTTTTCATGATTTCCATGGCTTTGGTGATGCTGGCCTCCGGGCCGATCGTCATCGGATCTTTCACCATGATATCTTTCACAATGGTGGGGTTGTTATCACTGGATTCTATCCTGTGCCTGAAATACCGCAGGAGGTTGCTGGAGGAGACGAGCCCCGTGAGCTGCCCCTTCCCATCCTCGACAAGTACATATCGGAGTTTCTGCCAATCCATCATGTCGGCAACCAGTTGGATAATATCGTCCTTATGGACTGTAAAAAGATCCGTATCCATAAATTCTTCAACAATCAGGTTGGAGGGCACCCAGTTGGCAATGTCCTTCATGCCGGCGAGGGGCCACCGGTGCACGGGGATCTCTTTTTTCTGGTTTGACACCATGGCCGAGGTCAGGGCGATGGAGATCTCTTCCCGGCTTGCTTCCTTTGCCAGTTTACTGAATGAATTCAATATCCATGTGGAACCATTCTGCCTGTTTTCATTCCGTTCTTCGATGATGGTCAAATACCTTTCGATATCCCCGGGAACGATGTTGTTTTTCTGAAGTCCATGCCGGGCCAATGGCAGGAGTTCTTTTTTTACCAGGTCAAAAACAGAGATTTTCTGGCCATTCACCCAGGTCAGTTCCGTATCCATTCCCTCCCTGGCCGTAGCGAAAAAATTAGATTTGGCATCATCAAAACCCATCACCTGCGTCACATCAGGATAATGATCGTCAATCCCATTCATCAGGCCCAGCCAGAACGCCGCATTGGCTACTTCATCCACCACGGTCGGGCCTGCAGGAAGTGCCCGGTTCTCGATCCGTAAATGAGGGGTTCCGTCC
>JAGTVG010000181.1 GCA_018224645.1 Cyclobacteriaceae bacterium | reverse complement strand
TTCCTGCAAACAACTCATAACCGATAGGATAACCATTGGGGCCAACCAATAAACCCAATAGAACTTGAGGATGGTTAGGCTTGCCATCTTTTGAATATCCAGCAATCCGGAGATCATCCTCGTCTTCTGCTTCAAAATACAGCGTGGTCATGTCATAGAATACTACCGATATCTTCCCTCCCAATACCGAATTGGTATAATCAAAGGCTATCTGCTCCACCTGCTCCTTTAAACTTCTGTGCAGCGTATCCATAAAACGGTATACTTTGCTGATATCAATAGATATGCCCTTATATCGTTCCAGATAGTCCACCGCCTTAAGCTTACTGCCAGGGGCAATTAAGCGTGTGATCACCAAATGCCGGAACAGTTCTTCACTTATTTCGCCAAAACCAATATTATCAAAGATCTTCCCAAACACCCTCTCAGGTCCATCGACCTGAACTTGGCTGGTCTTCACCCTCTTTAAGTTATTGACAAATTCCTTGGTGGTGTCACTGCGGAAATCAATACTGGTCTGTCCAATCAGGGTCGGTATGATGGTATAGGCTTTTTTCCGCAGATAGGCAATCTCTTCCGGATCGGAAGATGATCCGACAGTTTTAGCCACTCGATAGCTTCCACTGCTCTTATCAATGATCTGTATACTTACAGTCCCGCTCTTGTTCTTTTTTTCCCGGACAAACATCCCTGCAAGATAATGGGACACCCAAAATCATCAAAATATAAGATATAAAATATTGATTATCTTTACTTTATAAATTCACCCGAAAAGGAGTGACGAAAACAGGAGAATTTTATGTGGTGATATATTATGATAAATCAGGCAGGATCCTCCGCAAACAGGTTTTTGATGAAATGGAATACGACAGAATCTACTGTAATTGATATTTCTTATTTCTGCTGTTCAAACTGATCTACCTCAGTCATGGCCGCTGTATGGATCACAACTTACAGTTAATGATATCTAAAATTTTTTTTGTATATCAGCAGGCTGCAAACTATTCATTCTTTCCAGTAAAATGGAAGAATAACCGGTTTTAAATCTCTGTTCTCCACGGAAAGTGGTAATGCAGGTTTTTCGCGGACCGGCCGCTATCCTGGCGAATAACTCCTGCCCAATCATCCGTTTAACCCGGTTACAGGTATTTTCATGAATCAGTCGGCAGATATATCAGGATACTGGAAGTCATAAAGTTCTTCAATCCTATCCCGGTCCATTTTTTCCATTTCAATGGTCAGGATGATGTTTTCGGCCGGCCGGTCATTTGGACCGGTTGGCACTGAAGCAATTTTATCGATAATTTCCAACCCATCAATCACTTTTCCGAATACGGTATAGGATCCATCCAGGTGAGGTGTGCCTCCGACGGTCGTGTATGTTTCAATCTGTTGTTCTGTCAGGGGGAGATCCAGTTCCACGTCATATTCCATTTCAATGGTGTCCTTCATGCTTATGATAAGATCCTGCAGGTCTTCCACTTTTTGTTCATGCTGAAGAACCCGAACCCGATCCTGTACATGTTTATAACTGGCTCTTTCAATCAGGTTCTCAAAATATTTATACAATTCGTCAAAATTGATCCTGCTGTCCCTGAGTTCCTTTTCAGTCCATATTTTTCCCTGCACAATATAGAACTGGCTTCCACTCGATTCTTTTTTCGGATTCTGGTTGTCTCCCTGCCGGGCTGCCGCAACGGCTCCTTTTTCATGGATAATATCCGTTATGAATTCTGACGGGAGATTATATCCCGGGCCTCCGTTTCCCAGTCTACCGTTTGGCATCGATCCTTTTGATTCAGGGTTTCCCGATTGGATCATGAATCCATTGATCACCCTGTGAAAGATAAGGCTGTCGTAAAATCCTTTTTCAGTAAGTTTTATAAAGTTCTTTTTATGAACAGGGGTCTGATCATAAAGGACCATTTTCATATCACCCAATTTGGTTCTGATTGTAAACAGATAATCCTGCTTTTTATTGTCACAGCCCTGAAAAACAAGGACCCCTGAAAATAAGATCAACCATACCATTTGTATTTTTTCCATAATTCCCAAAATTTTGAACCTTACCGATATGTAAAACTTTACCAAACCGTGGAATTTAATGAATGACTCCAGTTTCAGCCCTGTGTTTTCTGCATTTTGATTTTGGATCCGCTGAATATTTCTATGATCCTGAGCGAAAGAGCCAGAAAAAGGATCTTTGAATTCGCATTTCTTTCCAGATGATACAGGGCCTCATTCAGTTGTTTTGTTATTTCCTCGATCGTATCGATTCTGAGGACCCGGGTGAAATTTTTAATAAATTCCAGTTCAGCGCCCATAAGCCGTGACAGGGATGGCTCGCCTGATAGAATGATCAGTGATTCGCGCATCATGCTCAGGCCGTATTGTAATAAAGTCTGCTGGGAAACCTTGGTTAATTTACTGTATTTATCAGTCCAGTTAACAATTTCCACCAGGTTATTCAGGAAACACAGTCGCATCCAATCCCTGAACATGACATGACTGTCATCTTCCACCTCCCTGGCGAGTCTCAAAGCCTCTATGATGTTGCCATCCACCAGATGTGAGATCTGACGTGCTTTATCCTCCTCAATAAAGTGATTCTCCACAAGCATTTTATTAATATTCTCGTCGCTGAATGGACGGACACGGATTATCTGTGTCCTCGACCGGATGGTCGGCAGGATTTTCTTTTCATCATTTGCCACCAGCATAAAAACAGTATTTTCTGCAGGTTCCTCCAGGATTTTCAAAAGTGAATTG
>JAGTVG010000180.1 GCA_018224645.1 Cyclobacteriaceae bacterium | reverse complement strand
CTGGTTTTTGCCATACACCGCCCGGTCAACAACGATGGTCCCGGGTTGTATTTCCCTTACTTTTCCAACCAGCTCATCCATGTCGATGTCCTGATTCTCGATTCGGGTGAATTTATAATCCGGGTTGTTCAGCATGCGTATCTTCTGTTCCCCGGATACAGGCTGGACCTGTCCCCCGTCAAGCCATAAAATATCGATCGGCCCATAATTGGAGACAAGCTCGAGGATCTGCCCATGCGTGAATTCCTTGAATTTTTCCCAGCGTTCCGGATATTTTTCTATGCTGTAATTGACATTCCGGTCGGGGGTCGCAAAATTCGGCCACCAGTAATAGGGAGAATGCCAGTCCGGTTTTGAAAAATACGGACCCACCCACATGCCTTCTGCCCGGAATGCATTAAAAATCTCCTTTGTTACATCGGCCCTGGGGTTTGTATGGAAGGGGCAGCCTGGATCGGTGATCCTGTAATCGGTAAGTTTCGTATCATACATCGTAAACCCGTCATGGTGTTTGGTCGTAAAGATCATGTACCGCATGCCGGCATCCCGGGCTGCCCGGGCCCATTTTTCCGGATTGAAATCTACGGGGTTGAAAGTGGATTTCAGGTTTTCATAGGCCTTTTTATACGCCTCGTAATCATCCATATTTCTACGGCACCAGGGCTCGTCCTCGGCACAGATCGACCAGGATTCCACGACACCCCATTGACTGTAAGGTCCCCAGTGCATCAGCAATCCGAATTTCAGATCCTGCCATTTATCCAGTTTTTCCTGCAGGAGCGGATCGGGATCGGGAACATATCTTTCTTCTCCATGTTGCGGAAAAACGGAGATAAATATTCCGGCTATAAGTATAAAACTTGTGGCAAAAATTAATCTTCGCATAATATCTCAAGAGTTTTCATGAATCCAATTTAAATGAATTGAGGCGCTTTTAAAAACATTCCGTTGATTCCGTAATTCAAAGCTGAATTCTTCCCTCTGAAAAGATTTATTTTCTACAGGAATAGGGGAAGTTAAAGTACTGGTTTAGCAATTTTTCCTTATCTTGTAAGGTACTTATTTATGGAGCATATATTTTTTAAAATAACCTTATCCCAGGATGCATTTCAGATACTGGAACTTAATATTATTTTTTTCGGCATTAATGGCATGTGATGATATGGAACCCGGGGGATGTTTCCCGGCGGCCGCATTGCCGGATCATATTTCAACCCTGACTGATTTTGGTCAGCGGGCTGAATGGTCATTGGATGGTCGGTATGTTTATTTTGTCGACAGTGCCGGGGGAGAGGTCTGGCAGGTGGATGTCCGGTCGAAGAGGTTACAAAAAATTACCCGGCCCGAATACCGCCCGGAAGGTCATGGGTACTACCGTGTTTTATGCCTTTCGAATGGGGATCTTTTGTTTACATGCGGGCCTGAACGTTATCAACTTTATATGCAGGTGATGGATAAAAGTCTTGAAGGCCGGCCGATCAGTATTCCGGGAGAACAGATCAATGAAGGACCTGCCATATCAAGAATTTCCAGAAAGATCGCCTGGTCGCCGGACCATAAAAAGATTTACACAGGGAGGATCGAATATAACGATGAGGTTCCTTCGGTCGTGGATAAAAAACTCATCATTGATAACACGAACCTTGTGGTTGACGGCATTCGTTATGAGGATATCCTTGAGCCGCAGAATTTCCGCCCTCCTGAAGAGAATGAATTGATATGGTCACAGTATGGCAAAACCGCTGAAGGGATTTTCAGCAGCGAGGTCATGGGCTGCAACCTGGTGAAAGGCGAACTCTTTAACTATTCCAGGGCTCCGGAGCAATATGATGAACCTGAAGGTATTTTTCCGGATGGAACATATACGCTCATTGAAAGTGATAAACATCATCCGGCAGGTACGGCGTATATTGATATTTATAAATTTAAACTGGATACAGCGGACCCTGAATATGAACGGTTAACTCATTTCAGCGAAGTCCCGGGCTATCGAAGCTCAAACCCGGTGGTGCGTGATGATGGTAAAATGATTGTTTTCCAGGCTTCTATTGCCGGTTCTGCTGCAGGCGCCGGATGCGGTCTCTACCTGTTGGACCTGGGAAAATATAACGATCCGGAATAGGATGATGATGAAATTGATCTTTTTCAGGGATCAGGACCGGTTTCATTTGGATACCAAAAATTCGGTTAGCGCAGATCCGGTGCAGGGGAAAAACCTGTCGATTAACCTAAATGGACAACTTCTAATGATGATCAGAACCGTACTTGCATCTCTATCCATTTTACTGATGATATCGTGTGCCCCTCCGCGGGAAAATGAAATGGATGTGTATTCCCTGGCCGTCAAAAGGAAGGATGATTTGCAATTGAGCGTTTATTTCACAGCTCATGCCGTAGACCGGTTATTATCCGCTGAAAACGGAAGGCGCGAAGCTGTTTCCCTGTTGAGGGCAAACGGTATTACCAAAGTTTTTATTGAAGTATACCGCAGTGGACTGGCCCTGCCGCCAGCTCAATTAGAGCCCGTCATTGATTTCTTCCAGTCAAATGATTTTGAGGTAGTCGGCGGCATTGCCACAGTTCCCGGGGAGAATTTCGGCGTCAGACAGGAAGCACAATACAGTTGGTTCAACTGGCAGGCAGAAAAAACACAATCCGATCTTAAGCAGGTGATGGAGGAGACCGCCCCGCTTTTTAAATCATTCATCGTCGATGATTTTTTATGTACTGCCGACACAAGTATCCTTTCAAAAAATGCCAGGGGGAACCGTGATTGGCCTGAATACAGGCGTGATCTGCTGGTTGAACTTTCGGGATCTGTTTTTATGGATATCCCGAAAAAAATGAATCCGGCGATTAACATGATCATTAAATATCCGCAGTGGTATGACCGTTACCACCTTTTTGGATATGATGTGGTCCGTCAGAATCAGCTTTTCGACCAGGTCTGGATCGGTACCGAAACCCGCGGACAGTATACGCAACGATTTGGCTTCGTGCAGCCCTATGAAGGTTTTATCAACTACCGGTGGATGAAATCCCTTGCCGGTGAAAAAATGGGAGGGGCCTGGTTCGATCATATCGATTGCGACCAGTATGATTTTATTGATCAGGCGTATCAATCCGTTCTTGCCGGTGCGAGGGAACTT
>JAGTVG010000179.1 GCA_018224645.1 Cyclobacteriaceae bacterium | reverse complement strand
GCAGGGATCTTCACAACCGCATTCCACAACACGACGGTCCTTTCTCAATTGTCATCCCATCCGGTCCTCGCAGTCGTCACCCCTGCCTGATGAAGGGCTGTCGATACGGATATCTTCCCTTTTTGCCAGGAACCGGTTGAAAATTAAACCATCTTTTTTAACTTTAAAGATTACCTTTGAAACGTTAATAACCGATGAAAAAAACAGAACCCTACCACCTCTGGAGCCTCTTGCTGTTCGCGGTGATCCTGAATGCCTGCGATCCCGGCCAAAAATCATCTGTCAATGAATCCGGGACACACACAAATAACATCCCATCCCTGAAGTATGACTCAGCAAGGGCAATCGATTACGGAGCTGATGAATATGGCATGAAAAAATACGTAATGGCCTTTCTGAAAAGAGGTCCCGACCGAAGCCATGATTCTGTAACGGCCGCGAACCTGCAGAAAGCTCATCTGGAAAATATCCGGAAAATGGCGGAAGATGGCAAACTCGTACTGGCCGGACCTTTTTTCGGCGATGGTGACCTTCGGGGTATATATGTTTTTGACGTAGCCGGCATCGAAGAAGCTGAAAAACTTACTCAATCGGATCCGGCCATTCAGGCCGGTAGACTGGTCATGGAAATGAAGGAATGGTATGGACCTGCAGGACTGAAGGCAGTCACTGAAATAAATCAGACAATAACGAAAAGGAATATAACTGATGGGCAATAAAGTGAATAATCATTTCCCGATTGTATTTTTATTCATTGCAGGTTTGTTGTTTTCATCCTGCAGGAACGGGCAGGATACACGGGATCATTCCATGGATGCTGATGTTATTGTGTATGGTGGCACCGCTGCAGCCATTACCGCAGCTGTTCAGGTTGTCAGGATGGGAAAAACCGTATTGATAGTCTCACCGGATAAACACCTCGGAGGTTTAACCGCCTCTGGCCTGGGCTTCTCGGATACAGGGAATAAAGAGGTCATCGGCGGATTGTCGCAGGAATTCTATCATCGTGTCTATCTTCATTACCAGGATCCTGAAGCCTGGAAATGGCAGAAAAAGCAGGAATATGGAAATGTCGGTCAGGGCACCTCGGCAATTGATGAAGATTACAGGACCATGTGGATATTCGAACCCCATGTGGCTGAAAAAGTTTTTGAGAATTTTGTTCATGAACACGATATTCCGGTAATCCGGAATGAATGGCTGGACCGTGAATCCGGGGTCGAAATGGAGGAAGACAGGATTTTATCCATAACCACCCTGAGCGGCCAGAATTACAAGGGGAAAATTTTCATCGATGCTACCTATGAAGGGGATCTGATGGCGGCCGCCGGCGTGAGATATCATGTAGGAAGGGAATCCAATGATGTTTATCATGAACAATGGAACGGCATTCAGAAAGAAGTTTTTCACCATGGCCATCATTTCGGTAACATGAACATAAGCCCTTACATAATCCCGGGAGATCCTTCAAGCGGGATTTTACCCAGGATCTCGACTGAAGATCCCGGTGAGAATGGAAAAGGCGACAACAGAATTCAGGCTTATTGTTACAGAACATGCCTGACAAAAAATGAGGCCAACCGGATCCCGTTCGAAAGACCTGACGGATATGATTCCACTCAGTATGAACTCCTTATCCGGGTATATCAGGCAGGATGGCGGGAAACTTTTCACAAATTTGACCCTATCCCGAATTTAAAAACGGACGTCAACAATCATGGCCCCTTCAGTTTCGACAATATCGGCATGAGTTATGATTATCCTGAAGCTTCGTATGAACGAAGAAGGGAAATCATTAAGGAACATGAAGATTACCAGCAAGGATTACTGTATTTTATTGCAAATGATCCTCGGATTCCGGCTGAGGTGCAGGAAGAAATGAAAAAATGGGGCTTGTCCCGGGATGAATTCAAGGATAATGGTAACTGGCCTCACCAGATCTATGTCCGGGAAGCCAGGAGAATGATCGGTGACTTTGTCATGACTGAAAATGAGATCCTCGGTAAAAGTCCGGTCGTGGATCCCATCGGTATGGGATCGTATACGATGGATTCCCATAATACGCAGAGATACATCACCCCTGATGGATATGTCCAGAACGAAGGCGACATCGGGGTGCATCCGGGGAAACCTTATCAGATCGCACTGGGGACCATCATTCCAGAGGAGGGAACCTGTACAAACCTGCTGGTCCCAGTGGCTGTTTCCAGCTCCCACATAGCCTTTGGTTCAATCCGGATGGAGCCGGTTTTTATGATTCTCGGTCAGAGCGCCGGTACAATCGCGGCAATTGCACTTGAAAAGAATCAAAATATACATGATCTGGACTATTCCGGCATAAAACCAGAACTGCTTGAATACGGGCAAATCCTTGAATTTACGGGAAATTAAATGGCTTCGCTCAAGAACAGCAGTCCGATGGGCGGCATGGCATTTCTCCTTGCATGAAAATTAAATTTTATCGCACAGGTCTTCACAATATCAAATCTTGCCTGAAAGTTGTAAATTAGACCACCCATGAATAATCAGGACGAAAATATTCTTGATTCAGATGTCATGCTGGAAAACATGACGGAAAGTGTACTGATTACAAACGCGGATCTTGAATCACCGGGTCCGTATATCATCTACGTAAACAGGGCTTTTGAAAAAATGACCGGTTGGAACCGGGATGAATTGATTGGCAGAAGTCCGCGGATACTTCAGGGTCCCAAAACCGACCATGGAATATTCCTGGATCTCCGGGAAAAATTACTGAATGGTGAGATATGGCGTGGAAGAACGGTCAACTACCGGAAAAATGGCTCCGAGTTCGACATGGAATGGTCCATTGTCCCGATCATGGATCCAACGGGAAATATTCACCGGCTGCTTGCCATACAGAGGGATGTGACAGAAATTGTTGCCACCGAAAAAAAGCTTCAGCAGGTCATGGCTGAAGAGCGGAAAAGACGGATGGAAATAGAAAAAACCAACAGCACATTGAATAAACTTATCGCGAGGCAGAAAAGAACTCTTGAACTTTTTGTTAAATATGTACCGGAGCCGGTTGTCAGCAGGACACTGGCCGGACAGCATGATAAAATCCTGGAAGGCGAGCAACTGGAAATAGCCCTGTTATTCTGCGATATCAGGAGTTTTACTTCAATATCCGAAAGGCTTAATCCGAATCAGATAGTCAATTTCCTGAATATTTACTATTCAATGATGTCTGAAGTGATCAACCGGCACAAGGGGGTGATCAACCAGTTTGTGGGAGACGAGATATTTGTATCTTTCGGTGCGCCAATCCCCATACCGGATCCGGAAGTTGCTGCAGTACGGTGTGCCCTGGATATGGTCAGCAAACTGAATGAAATCAACGACCGGTTGAGAAGCATGATCCAGGAAAATGTTGTGACCGGTATCGGGATAAATTATGGGCCGGTTATCGCAGGAAACCTGGGTTCTGATGACAGGCTCTCGTATTCCATAACCGGTGATGCCGTCAATACGGCAAAACGAATTGAATCTTTGACAAGGAATCTGCCAAATGCCATTCTGATCAGTGAATCCATCTATGATAAGACAAGGAACCTGATCATGACCATACCCTGGGGTGAGGTAGAGATCAAGGGAAAAAACAAAAAGGTAAAGGTTTTCCAGGTGATCGATTATAAAAAATAGCGAAAAGCAGTTAAATCTTCGTTTTTTCCCCGTCAAATTCAAGCCATCTCTCGGAGTGATGGCATGAATTTGACGGGAAAGCACTCCTCACTTACCAGATCCCGGCTGATCCGGCTCGGTTATTAATGAACAATTCCCGGATTTTTCCTTATTCTTAATTCCTACTTCTCCTCCCTCAACACCCTCGAATGATAGGAACAGCCAAAACCGGAATGCGGATTTTTATATTGTTCAATCTGCCCATCCCTTGACGGCTCGCGGGAAGTTTCAAGCAGTTCATTGATCTCATCTTCATCCAGGGGCTTGAAATCCCTTGCTATCTCCAGATCGGAACGTAATTCTTCAGGCGTCTGGACGCCACAGATCAAGGTACTTACCGGCAGCGACATCGCATATTTCCGGCAGAGTTTGACCGGCACATTCAATTCCCGGCTGAGACGGGCATTCTGTCCGGCAAGTGACTTCATCCCCAGGGCCCCGATCTTCTTCCGGTTCAGCACAGGCAATACCTTTTTCTGGAAACTGTTGTAATGGGCATCCAGGATGTTCAATGGCAACTGGACTGCATCCCAGTTGAACAAATCGATCATCTCCAGATGCATTTCAGGATACATGTGGCCGGAAAAACCGATAAAACGTACTTTGCCTTCCTTTTTTGCTTCCAGGACAGCTTTCATACTGCCCGATTCCGGATCAAAAATTCTTTGCGGGTCGCCTTCATACTGAACGGAATGAAACTGGAGAAGATCTATATGACCGGTTTTCAGCCTCCGCAGACTATCCTCGATATGCCTTTTGGCACCTTCATAATCACGGGCACATACCTTGGTCATTACAAAGACTCTTTTCCGTAAACCATTCACTGACAGTGCCTTACCAACAATCTCTTCTGATCTTCCATCATTATATTCCCAGGCATTATCGAAAAAAGTGACCCCCGCCTCGATTGCTTCATGAATCATTTTAATGCTCACCTTTTCATCAGGAACTGCCGTATCCCATCCACCGTATCCCAGGATGGATATGTATTCTCCTGTATTTCCCAATGGACGGGTTGGGATTCCACCCGGACTTTGTCGCTGGTAGTTCAGAACCACCGGCCCCATGGCCACACCCGTCATCAGGGTTTTAATAAATTTTCTTCTTGTATAATCGTTCGACATATTTCTTGGTTTTTTAAGCCTGTAAACTTTAAGTTGGATTAATCACCCTGACTAAATTATTCAATAATCATCATTTCATGAAATACATCTTCCGGGCTATCCACCGGTCAAAAAATAGGGGATGACATAGGAGGATTCTTCGGGTGAAATTATTAATATTTGAAACTTAATAATATTTTTAATAAAATTCATTTTTCTTTATCATTTACATAATTTAAATGTCTGAATATCTTGGTGAATTTATCGGCACACTCATCCTGATCGCTTTTGGTGATGGTGTGGTGGCCGGTATTGTCTTGAAAAAATCCAAAGCAGAGGCAGGCGGATGGCTGCTGGCATGCATTGCCTGGGGAATGGCTGTTACACTGGCCATATATGCGGTCGGAAATATCAGTGGCGCCCATATTAATCCTGCTGTCACACTTGGATTTGCAGCAGTTGGCGTATTTCCCTGGGAAAAAGTTCCCGGTTATATCACTGCCCAGGTCCTCGGAGCTTTTACCGGCGGGATTATTGTCTGGCTGAACTACCTCCCCCATTGGAGCCGGACAGGTGATAAAGCATCAAAACTGGAAGTATTCAGTACCATTCCGGCCATCCGCTCCTATCCGTCAAACCTGACCAGTGAAATGCTCGGAACATTTTTTCTTATTTTCGGCCTGCTGTTTATTGGTGCCAATGATTTTACTGAAGGCCTTAATCCCATCGTTGTTGGTGCCCTGATCAGTGCCATCGGGTTTTCCTTTGGAGGCACCACCGGTTTCGCGATCAACCCTGCCAGGGATTTCGGCCCCCGGATAGCCCACACTCTCCTGCCGATCCACGGAAAAGGATCTTCCGACTGGTCTTATGCCTGGGTCCCCGTAATCGGGCCCATACTGGGCGGATTAAATGGCGGACTTGTTTATTATGCCCTGTTCGACCATAAGGTAACCCTCTCTCTCTGGATTGTATCCGCCGTTTCATTACTGATCATCTTTTATGCATTTATGCAGAACAAAAATCTAAACAAACAGCATCTATGAAGTACATCATAGCCCTGGACCAGGGAACAACCAGTTCAAGAGCAGTCCTTTTCAATGAATCTGGCGGGATCGTGGATATCACCCTCAAGGAATTTACCCAGATTTTTCCTAAACCCGGATGGGTGGAGCATGACCCGGAAGAAATATGGAAAACTCAGTATGACGTACTTTTAAACCTGATCCGGAGAAATAAAGTTGATCCGGCATCTATCGCTGCCCTGGGAATTACCAACCAGCGGGAAACTACGGTGGTCTGGGATAAAAATTCGGGTGAACCCGTGATGAATGCCATCGTCTGGCAGGATAAACGTACCGCCGATATATGTGAGGAGATGAAACTGGAGGGCCTGGAGCATTATGTCCGGAAGAATACGGGACTGGTGATCGATTCCTACTTCTCATCTACCAAAATAGCCTGGATGCTCCGCAATGTGGAAGGGCTGAAGGAGAAGGCATCCCGGGGGCAAATATTGATGGGAACCATCGATACCTGGCTGATCTGGAAACTCACTAATGGAAAAGTCCATGCCACGGATTATTCCAATGCATCTAGAACCATGCTTTACAACATTGAAAAACTGAAGTGGGATGATCAGTTGATGGATTTTCTCCAGATCCCGGGAAATATGATGCCGGAGGTATATCCATCCTCACACCATTTCGGTAATTTTGAATTTGAAGGCCATAAGATCCCCATTGGCGGTGTACTGGGCGACCAGCAGGCAGCGCTTTTCGGACAGGCATGTTTTGAAGTTGGATCTGCTAAAAACACCTATGGCACAGGCTGTTTTGTATTGATGAACACGGGAGAAAAAATTCACCATTCGAAATCAGGACTCATCACTACCATCGCCTGGGGGCTTGAGGGGAAAATCATTTATGCGCTGGAAGGCAGTATATTCATTGCAGGGGCGGCCATTCAATGGTTGCGGGACGGGCTTAAATTAATAGATTCAGCCGCCGACTCCGATTATTTCGCCCGGCAGACCACCGACAACGAGGTTTTTGTGGTTCCTGCGTTCGCCGGACTGGGAGCCCCCTATTGGGACATGTATGCACGGGGGGCGATATTCGGACTTACCCGCGACACGGGTAAAAACCACATCATTAAAGCGACCTTACAATCACTGGCTTTTCAGACAAAGGATGTGCTGGATGCCATGGAAAAAGATTCTGGAGTATCGACAAGGGTCCTAAAAGTTGACGGCGGTGCGTCTGCCAATGACTATCTGATGCAATTCCAGGCAGATATTGAAGGCGTGGTTGTCGAACGACCTGAAGTGATTGAATCAACGGCAAAAGGATCCGCCTATATGGCCGGGATCCTGACAGGGCTGTGGAAAAAGGAAGACATTTTAAAGAACCGGAAAATTGACAGGATATTTAAACCGGAACTCGATCGGCAATCCCGGAAAAAATTATATGAGGGATGGAAAAAGGCGGTTGAAAAAACGATGGGTTGGCTGAAAAACTAAACCATCGATTATACGTTAATCAATAAGTAAATCCACTATGGAAAGTTTTTCATTTTTTGACAGGCAGGTCATCAGGGACAACATGGCCTCAAACCGTTATGACCTTGTGATCATTGGCGGAGGGATTACCGGGGCAGGAATCGCCCTGGATGCTGTATCCCGGGGTATGAAAGTGGCCCTGGTCGAAAAGAATGATTTTGCCTCAGGTACAAGCAGCAAATCCACAAAATTGGTCCACGGTGGTTTAAGGTACCTTAAACAATTTCATTTCATGATGGTGGCGGAAATAGGAAATGAACGAAGGATCGTACATAACATTGCCCCCCACCTCGTACTGCCTGAAAAAATGCTGCTTCCGGTAATGAAGGACAGCACGATGGGTAAATTGACCATCTCCATGGGTTTGATGATCTATGATTTGTTTGCCGGTGTTAAGGGTGCGGATAAACGCACGATGCTCAGCAAACGAAAAACACTGGCTGCCGAACCCCTCTTACCGATCGATAAAACAATTGGTGGCGGTCTTTACGCGGAATACCGGACAGACGATGCCAGGCTGACCATCGAAATTATCAAAACAGCCCGGTCCTTTGGGGCCGAGATGCTGAATTATGCCGAAGTGGAGGATTTTATCTATGAAGAAGGCGAAGTGAAAGGTGTTGCATGTTTTGATCACATCACCAGGGAGAATTTTGTCATCCTTGCAAAAGAAGTCGTCAATGCAGCAGGACCCTGGGTCGATGATCTCCGGAAATTGAACCATTCCTACCTTGACAAACGGTTGCATATTACCAAAGGTATTCATCTTGTTTTCCCCCATAAAAAACTGCCCGTAAACCAATCCCTTTATTTTGAGATCGGTGATGGCCGTATGATCTTCATCATCCCGAGGGATGAAATCACCTATGTGGGGACAACGGACACTGACTATACCGGTGACCGGGATAACGTGCAGGTAACCAAACAGGATGCCGCATACCTGATCGCGGCAGTGAACAATCTTTTCCCTTCGATAAACCTGAACCTCAATGATGTCCATTCGAGCTGGGCGGGTTTAAGGCCCCTCATCGCTGAAGAGGGGAAACTTGTGTCGGAAATCTCCCGGAAAGATGAAATATTCGTCTCACTGACAGGCCTGATCTCAATTGCCGGCGGTAAACTTACGGGATACCGGAAAATGGCAGAGAAGGTGGTGGACATGATCGCCAGGAAACTCAAGCATGAAGGGTATAAGAAATGCAATACAGCCTCCCTTCCCCTGAAAGGGAACAAGTTTGATAATTATTTGCAAGTCCAGGAATATATCGGGGAAATCAAGGTTAGATTGAAGCAGCTCGGGCTTCCTGAAAAATATGCCAGTTACCTTGTCCATAACTATGGGAATCAGACAGATACCATATTGAGCGAATTTGAAATCCAGCCTGGTGATGATCCGCATAAGAAATTGCTATGGGCCGAATTGTATTTCTGTATCAACAATGAAATGGTCTGTAAACCGCTGGATTTTTTCGAACGCCGGACCGGCAGGTTATACTTTAATCTGGGCAGTGTGAAAAAAAATAAGGAAGAAATACTCGCATTTTTCAAAGAGAAATTTTCCTGGTCCGAGGAGGATTTTATTCAGGAAAAGGACCTCCTGGATAAAATCTGCCAGAACTCAGGGCGTTTCGAATAAAAAAAAAGATACTTTTGTGTCAGAAAATTAAATCATTGAGCCCTCCATTATGAAAAGAATCATCGGCATATCATTCATTTATCTCCTTGTTTTTACCTTGTGGAGTTGTTCCGACAGGGACGAACAGGAATATGTTTCAAAACAGGAAACAGAGGATGGTTATTCCTATACCTATGTCACAGGGGATCCGATGGATACCCGGATCTATACACTTGAAAATGGTTTGAAGATATATCTCAGCCGTTATACGGATGCTCCGAGGATACAGGTACTCGTCCCGGTGAAAGCTGGCGGAAAATTTGACCCGGCTGAAAACACCGGGCTGGCCCATTACCTGGAACACATGATGTTCAAGGGAAATGATCAGTTCGGATCCCTTGACTGGCCCGCCGAAAAGGTGCTGCTGGACAGCATCGAAAATATGTTCAATCATTATTCCACCCTGACCAATGCGGATGAAAGAAAAGCCTATTATGCCCTGATCGATGAAGTTTCCAGTAAAGCGGCCGAACTCGCCATTCCAAATGAGATGGATAAAATGATGGCTTTGATCGGTGCCGAAGATCTCAATGCCTATACCACCGAAGACCGTACAGTATATATGGTCGATATTCCTTCCAACGAACTTGAAAGATATCTTAAGATAGAAAGTACAAGGTTCAGGAAGATCGTGAACCGCCTCTTTCATACGGAACTGGAGACTGTTTATGAGGAAAAAAACAGGAGCCTCGATAACGATTACTGGAAAGCTTATGAAACACTTTTTGCCAGCCTGTTCACCCATCATCCCTATGGCACACAAACCGTTATTGGAACGATCGAACATTTGAAGAACCCGTCAATTACAGAGATTGTAAATTATTATAATAAATATTATGTGCCCAACAACATCGCCATCTGCATGAGCGGCGACCTGCAATACCAGGAAACGATCAGTCTGATCGATAAATATTTCGGCTCCTGGGAACCGGGGGAATTCGAACCGGTGGAATTCGCGGAAGAACCTCCCATCACGGCACCGGTTGAAAGAACGGTATTCGGTCCGGATGCGGAATTTCTGTATATGGGGTTCCGCTTCGATGGATACAGCAGCCGTGACTTTATGTTAATGCGGCTTGTGGATATGATACTGAATAACGCTGAGGCAGGATTGATCGACATCAACCTCAAACAGCAACAGAAAGTACTTGATGCCGGATGTTCGCCCTATGGCATGAACGATTATTCCATTCATATATTTAACGGGCGGCCGAAAGACGGACAAAGCCTGGAAGAATTGAAGGACCTGATCCTGGAACAGATCGACCTGGTAAAAAAAGGAGAATTTGAGGACTGGCTGCTGGAGGCGGTGATCACTGATTTTAAAAAATCGGAAATGCGCCAGCTGGAAAGTAACTATGCCCGGGCAGAAAATATGGTTATGGCTTTCACCTATGGTATGGATTGGGCAGATTATATTTCCGGACTGGATGAAATGGAAAGCGTAACCAGGGAAGAGATCATAGCCTTTGCCAATGAAAAATATGGTAAGAATTATGCGGTTGTTTACAAGCGGACCGGTGAGGATCCAAACAAACAAAGGGTTGATAAACCGCAGATCACGAAGGTGCCGCTCAACAGGGATGAAAGAAGTATTTTTCACCAGGAAATTGCCTCCATGGAACCTGAAAAACTGGAACCTGTATATGTTGATTTTGACCGGGATATAAATAAATCCGGTATACAACAGGATATTAAAGTTTTATCGAAGGTTAATGAGGAAAACGAACTGTTCAACCTCAATTACCTCCTGGATATCGGGAGCAATAACGATCCCAAACTGAATATGGCCGTGTCCTACCTGGAATTTCTCGGTACGGAGGAACTACCGGCCGATGCTTTTAAAAAGGAACTTTATAAACTCGGCTGCAGTTTTTCAGTGAATACTTCTCCCGACCGGATCTATGTTTCCCTTAGTGGACTGGACGAGAATATGGAACAGGCCATGGATCTTTTTGAAAAATTACTCAACGATCCCAAACCTGACCAGGAGGCGCTGGACCTGCTGGTCGGGCGTACGCTGAAAGCCCGTTCCGATGCCATGAAAAATAAAGGTGCTATCCTCTGGAGGGGCTTATACAGTTATGCAAGGTATGGTGAAGATTCTCCATTCACCAACGTACTTTCGAACGATGAACTGGGGGATCTGAAGGCAGAAGAACTGACAGAAATTATCCGCAACCTCACCACCATGGAACACCGGATCCTGTATTATGGGCCAAGGGAAATGGATGAGTTGACGGAAATCCTTAATGACCATCATATCCTTCCCGGAGCTATCCGGCCGCTTCCTGAAAAAATTGACTTTCCCGAAAAATCGACAGAAGAACCTTATGTCTACTGGACCGATTATGACATGGTCCAGACAGAATTTATCATGATTTCCAGAGGCAGTTCATTTGATCCTGGAATTGTTCCTGAAGCCAGGCTGTTCAACGAATATTTCGGCGGGGGGATGAATTCGGTGGTATTCCAGGAAATCAGGGAAGCGCAGGGACTTGCCTATTCGGCTTATTCGAATTATTCCCTTGCCGGCAAAAAGGGGAGATCCAATTATCTGTTTGCCTATATCGGCACCCAGGCGGATAAACAGCCGGAAGCCATGGAGGCCATGCTGGATCTGCTGAATAATCTCCCTGAATCCGAGGAAGCATTTCAGATAGCCAGAGAATCAATTCTGAGCAAGATCGAAAGTGAAAGGATCACCAAATCCTCGATACTCTGGAGCTATGAAAGTGCAAAGGACCTGGGATTGAATTATGACCTGCGCAGGGATGTTTATGAAAAGGTAAATACGATGACGTTTACCGATCTGAAAGAATTTCATAAAAAATATATCCAGGATCAGCCATTTGTGACCGTACTCATTGGTTCCAGGGATAACATCGATTTCCAAGAGCTTAAGAAATACGGAAAGATCAGGGAGCTCTCGCTGAGCGAATTGTTCGGGTATGAAGAGGTCCGGGAACTGATGCTGGAAATGTAACAACTTTTTCCCGGTTAGTTTTGGCCGGCGCCCTTTACGTCCGTTTGTTGGCCTTTGCAGCGCTAAGCCCGCCGGATCTATTCCGGCAGGGTTTCCTTCGTGCCGTTAAATTGTTTCATCAATTTGTAAGGGCTAAACCCGCCTGACCAATTCGGGCAGGGTTTCCTTCGTAACCCCAAAACTTCACCATATATGCTTCCCATTAAAAAAAACGCCCGGCCTTTTTCAGACCAGGCGCAGCAATTTATGATTTGAGTGTGATGCTTATTGAGACTCTGCCTGAAATTTGTTTAAATTTTCAATGCCCATGGATATCATGATCTTCCATTGAATAGTGGAAATCTCTTCGTTCCGGTTCTCTTGTTTTGCCAGTTCTATCGCCCTAACATATTCAGCCTGTCCCGCCCGGATGGCACCCTTCAGCACAAGATAATCACCTTTGACCGTGCGGTTGTACATGGTTTCCCTGATACTGATGGACCGGTCGATCCATTTAATGATTTCATCCGTTACGATCTTTTTGGAAACAAGTGCATTGGCACAATCCGCATAGGTCTTCCAGTCATCCGGAGCAGCATTCTCGATACGTTCCTTATGCTTTGAAATATATTCTCCTACATTCAGATCACTCCCCGTCCCATAGACAAAAGTTATGCAGAAAAGGGAGGTCGTTAAAAATGCAGTAAAGTCTTTTAATTTTACCATGGCTGCAATATATTCACCATAAATGATTCGAATTTTATGCCAGAAATGATATGGCATTGATTAACAAGGTTTTACATGTATTCCATGAATTTTTTATGTTGCAAAATGAACGGATACGAACAGCATTATGCCAGAAAACGTACGGAATCGGCTCACGAAGTCTGGGGGATTGATTAGCCGGGAAACCTGAAGTTGCTGCTGAAACCCTGATGACGATTATGAATTTTTTAAATATCTTCGCCGTTTTTTTATTGGTTATATCTGTTTCATGTCAGACGGTACAGAACATATCCATTGAAGACGGGACCGATGAAGCGGGACAGTCCTGTTTCAGGATTACTACACCCGCTGCCACTTATTTTTATCAGAAGGAAGCCGGTGGATTTTCAGGTATCCTCGACAGGGAAGGAATTGACTGGATCAAATTCGCACCGGACAGTGCTGAAAGTTATCCTGCCAGTGCAACTTCCTCCTACCGCGGCCTGCCAAACCTTGTATTCGGGTCGGATGACGGGGGGGCAGGTCATCCGGGTTTCAGGAAGTGTGATTCCAGGAAATTATCAGGAAACAGGATCAGGTCAGTCAGTAAATCGGGCAAGTGGCAATGGACATGGACCTTTAAAACGGATCATGCCGTTTTGGAGATGGAAAAGGTGGATAGTTCGAACCCATACTGGTTTTTATATGAAGGGACCATAGCCGGCAGGTTTGCACCGGGCGAACAATATTGGGGTGCCGATACAGGCGGTCCCCGGTTTTCACGTCCCGATTATTTTGCGGGAGATCCTGCTTATGGACATTGGCAATGGTTATATACGGGTGATAAAAGGAGAGACCGCATCTTTTTTCTCGCCCAGAAAGAACCCGATGAACTGATCGACACATTTTCTTATCTTGGAAATAACCCGGACGGGATACACGCACCGGATGGCATGATTGTTTCCGGTTTCGGAAGAGGTGCAAATGCGACACCCCTACTACGATCTGAAAATCAGTCTTTTATAATTGGTTTTATCGGGAAAAAGATCCTGGATGAGCAGGATCATATAAAATTGGCAGCAGAAATTCAAAGGATCATCAGTCAGTAGAACCTGCAGGTGAGGTAATCACTCGAAATGAGCAATTTATGTTGGATCGGATGTGTTGTATATTTATTATATTCACCTGACTATCGACCGGGTACCTGTTAATCACAATGGCGGGACAATCCTTGTGAAATTCAGCAATCCGGTTCCAGTGGCTGACTCAATTCAGAATTTATGGCATGAAACATATGAGTTTTAAAAAAGGACTGCTGGCGGCATTGGTTTTTATGGCCGTTGATGCCGGGGCACAGGATTTCAGGGCGATCCGGGAATCGGAATTAAGGGATAAAATAGCAGGTTACTGGATCGGTCAACTGGTCGGGAATTATGTTGGATTTCCCTTTGAAAATATTTATATGGATAAACCCATTCCTGTTTTCATTGACCGGTACCTTGATTTCCACGCTTTGGATTCACTCGATCTGCAGATGAATGTTAATGACCGGAGGGCCTATATGCCGATAATGGCGAATGCAATGAATGGCGCCTGGACGGATGATGACACGGATATTGAATTTGTCACCCTGCATGCCGTGGAACAATACGGACTGGACATCACTTACGATGAAATTACGATCATGTGGAAAAAACACATCAACCGTTTTATCTGGTCTGCAAACCGCCAGGCCAGGGACCTGATGGACCAGGGGCTTGTACCGCCGGCTACCGGCAATAAATCCAATAACCCTTACTGGTACAGGATCACCTCCCAGCTCGTCAATGAGATCTGGAGCATTTTTTATCCGGGAATGACGAAAATGGCCGCCCGCCGTGCCGGTTGGGGTGCGCACATCATGTGCGACAGCTGGGCTACCCATGCGACGATCACCTATGGGATCATGTACAGTGCGGCGTTCTTTGAAAAGAATGTTTCACGGCTGGTACAGCTGGCCATTGATTATTTACCCCCTGACAGTCCTTACCGTGAAGGATTGATCAATGTGGTAAAATGGCATCAGGAAAACGAGGACTGGAGGGTGACCCGGCAGTTGATCCATGACCATTATTTTGCCAGGGTGGATGGATTCGAAATTCCCTATCCGGTGGGTGGTTCCGTGGTCAATGGCTTATGCGGCATCATGGCCATGTTGTACGGGCAGGGAGATTTTACCAGGACAGTGGGCCTCGCAACCACCGCAGGGTATGATTGCGATAACCAGGCAGCCACATGCGGCGGACTGACAGGTGTCATGTACGGGGCCTCAGCCATTCCGTCTTATTTCACCCTCGAGTTGAATCCAGGACTTCAGTGGACAAAGCCTTTCAATGACCAGTATATCAACTATTCCCGTGATGATCTGCCCAATTATACCACGATTTCCGGAATTGTCGATCGACTGCTGAAGATTGCTGAAGAAGCCATTCTGACCATGGGAGGCCGTAAAGAAACCAGGAACGGAGAACTTTTCCTGTTAATTCCGGTGGACTTTAAATAATAGAATATGGAAATTATTATCTTAGACTGGAATCATCTGGTATTTACGAAAGATTATTTATAAAATGACCTGGGATATGCCGGATTTTGATGCCCGGCAGCCTGCAGTTATTTTTTACTTCTAACGATCTTAAACATGGGAAAATTCTGGGGTTCAATAATCGTTTTTTTATCCTTCACCTTTCCGGCTTTAACGCTAACCCTGCTGGTAAATGAATGGGAGTATATACAGGTCGATCACGATAAATCCAAATGGGGTGATTATGCCGGTCCGGAATGGCTCCGGTATTTCGGTATGGATGTGGAGGATATAAACCATGATGGGAATCCTGATATTTTATCGGGGAGGTATGTTTATCTTTTTCCCGGAGGCAATATAACAGGAAGCGAAGAAAGATACCCTGCAAACGAGCCTGACGGAAGTCTTTTCTGGTATCAGAACCCCGGCAATCCGGTCCCTAACGATTGGTCACGGCACAGGATAGTCACACCATACGCCACGAACAACCCGGATATCGCGGATGTGGACCGGGACGGGGATATGAACAGGGTAACCGGGGAATATAAAGGACCTGCACCCGAATCACAATTATGGATCAATGACGGCACAGGAAAATTCAATAAAGTAACGGTGGACAATGAAAAAGAAAGCCACCATGGGACACAGTTCACCGATCCGGGCCGCGGCGGAGACCTCGACCCGGTGAACGCCGGCTGGGATGCGTATCAGTTTGTCCATGTCTGGAGAAATGATACGGTTCCGCCAGAAACGCTGAAGTGGACACATTATTCGACAGAAAATGGTGATCTCCCGGTTCCCAATTCAGGGAACCAGCAGACTGCTTCACTGGTTCTGGATATTGACAGGGATGGGATCGATGATTTTGTCATCACCGAAAGGACCGCAGCACCCTCCGTGGTCTGGTATAAATTTGATGATTACAAGTGGAAAAGATATGTCGTGGATGACGGGCCGTTACGGATAGAAGCCGGTTCAACCCATTATGATATTGACGGGGACGGGGATGAGGATATTGTATTTGGCGGGGAAAGCCAGAGCAATGAAGTCTGGTGGTGGGAAAATCCTTATCCTGCATACGATCCGGTAAAACCCTGGATGCGTCGGACCATCAAATCATCCGGCGGCAATAAACACCACGACCAGCTTTTCGGGGACTTTGACGGGGATGGAACCGATGAACTGGTTTTCTGGAACCAGGGGGACCATCGGTTATACCTGGCCGAAATACCGGAGGATCCGAAAAGTGCAGACCGGTGGGAATTGCAGGTAGTTTATGAATACAGCGACGACAGTCAGATGAAACAGCTGGGTCAGGAATTGTATCCGGGCTGGAAAGGAAACCACGAGCATGAAGGCCTGGCAAAAGCAGATATCGATGGTGATGGCGTACTGGATATCATCGGCGGGGGAAGATGGTTCAGATACATTGGGGAAAATGGGTTTATGGAGAATATCATCGACGCAAGTTATACATTCACACGGTCGGCCGCAGGTCAGTTCATTGAAGGGGGAAGACCTGAAGTGCTGCTGGTGGTGGGTGATGGTCAGGCTCCGCTGATGATGTATGAATACCGGGATGGAACCTGGATGCCTCAACAATTGATCGACCTGCTCGATAACGGGCATACGATCCAGGTGCTGGATTTCAACGGGGATGGCCATTGGGATATTTTCACTGCGGAAATGAGGTTTGGTGAAGGTAATCCGGACAGCAAGGCCAGGGTCCTGCTGGGAGACGGGAAAGGGAATTTCAGGCAGATGATCATCGTAAAGGGCTTTGGCCTGCATGAATCATGGCTGACCGACCTGGACGGGGATGGGGATTATGACCTGCTGGGCAAACCTTACACCTGGATGGCACCCAGGCTGGATATCTGGATCAATGAAGGGACTGAATAAAAGACTCGAGCCTATAACTTATGCCATGACTTTGGGTCATAGAGGCATGAGTTATCATGGCACGGGTGTTTATTGCATAATGTTATCCCGATGAACTTCATTAAGTATTTCTCATGTATCATCGTCCTGCTGATCGGTTGTACGCGGGAAAAAGAAGACCCTGCCTGTCTGTCCATCAACTTCTGGTATGGCAATCACCAGTCCTTCGGTGATCCCGGCCTGGCCCAGCGCTGGATCAATATCCTGGGAAATGTATCCGCCGATCATGGGATCCAGTCCCTTTATTATAAGCTGAACGGGATGGATTCAGCCTTTCTCTCCTGGGGACAGGACAGGCATAGACTGGCCGGCGTTGGAGATTTTAACATAGAAATTCATTTCGATCAGTTAAGGGAAGGCGAAAATTTCATCCTGGTGACGGCAGTGGATCCGGCCGGACATTATTTATCCCGAGAAATGATCCTGGATTATAAAATAGGCAATTTCTGGCCTCTGTCTTATCAAATAGATTGGGCAAAGGTAAGTCATATTCAGGAGGCGGTACAGGTAGTGGATGGCCATTGGCAGCTGACGCCTGAAGGAATACGCACGAAGGATCCATGGTACGACAGGATCGTTGCCATTGGGGACAGCACCTGGAAGAACTATGAGATCCATACCTCGGTGATCTTTCATGGATATACCCCACCTATTGAGGGACCGCCCAATTATGGCGTATCCCATGCTGCCCTCGCCATGCGATGGCCGGGGCATGATACGGATGAACACCAGCCCCATGTCAAATGGTATCCACTGGGAGCGACGTGCGAATTCCAGTTGAAAAACGATCCTGACAGTTGCCGCTGGCGGATCCTGGGAGACCGGCATCTCAGAACGGAAGATACCTATCAGCATTTTGCGATCAGTCTCGGTGAAAAATACAATCTCAAAGCTCAGGTTGATAATATTGAAACGCAAATGACACGTTACCGGGTAAAGATCTGGGCTGGCGGAGTGCCCGAACCTGACGGATGGCAGCTGACTGCTGTGGAAGGCGCTGAAGACATGTCTTCCGGAAGTGCACTGCTGATCGCCCATAACTCAGATGTCACCTTCGGCAACGTAAGCATAAGACCAATTGAATAAAAAATTATATCGGTTCGCCCGGACTGGCTGGCTCCATGTTAAGCAAATGGCATCTGCATCAATGACCATCAGGCCTGCATCCGGGAAACCCCTGTTATGATTTTAAATTTCATCGTGTTATATTAGATGATAAATAGCCCCAAAATAGGGGGGGTTAATGTCATAAAACGAAATCATACCCACCATGACAGGAAGGGAATATGATTCCCGGGATGGAAGTACAATTGGCTGGCATCATGGTTTTGGTAAAAATAAAAAAAATAATTAACGATGAAAAAAGTCATATTCGGGTATACCCCTATCTTAAACGAGAATGTGAATTTCGGTTTGCTGCTTGTCCGCCTTTTTGCGGGATTTTCTCTCGCTTTTGCTCACGGGATCGGCAAACTCCCTCCATCGGATGGTTTTATTGGTGCCATTTCTGAACTTGGTTTCCCGGTTCCGGGATTTTTCGCCTGGATGTCAGGCATAGCAGAGTTTTTCGGAGGACTTTTCCTTGCCATGGGACTGGCCGCCAGGCCTGCTGCCCTGTTGATCGGAATCAATATGGGTGTGGCGGCTTTTCTGATGCATGCCGACGATCCCTTTTCCGGCAAGGAAAAAGCATTGCTTTTTTTCATCATCGCCCTGTTGGTTTTTATTACAGGTGCCGGAAAATATTCGGTTGACAAAATTATCCACCGGAATTAAAATTCCTTCAGATTGGGAACGCAAACGGGTGTTTCACCTTTTTCTGGATTCCTGCTGAATGACATAGAGGACCTGTTTGTACCTGCCAAACCATAGATCATCACCCTTGCATTTTTCTTTCAACAACCATCATGTCTTCGAGAGATATCGATATTTTGTAAAGCAAGTTAATAACAGCCGCTTGGGATTGAATACCCTGAAAATATTTCTTGATAAAACAAAATATTCCCCATATTTTGCAGATAAGATTTTTTAGCCTGCCAGGCTTACTTTTAACAATCCAGAAATCCTGAAATCCGGAGAAAAAATGAAAAAAATATTATCAGACCTCGCCCTGACCTTTCTCATAGCCGTGGTTTCTTTCATGAATACATCATTAGCAGCAGATGGAAACACAACCATTGCCAAATGGAAGGATAACAAAAAGGGAGCTTATACCCTGAGATTCGATGACAGTATGTGGTCTCACCATGATCATACGGTTCCCAACCTGATCAAAAGGGGACTGGTGGGTTCTTTTTTCATAAATCCGGCCACAGAAAGATATGGTTATGGCATCGGCACCTGGGAAAGCCTGGCGAGCCGGGCAGGGATTGAATTATGTCCCCATACCATGAATCACACCGGGGCAGCGGATTATGAGGAAGCTGACTATGAGATCGGGGAAGCCTTCAGGACGGTATGGGAACTTAATCCCCGGGATAAAAGTAAATTATATCCTTTTTCCCGTGGCGGAGGCACTACATGGCCCAGCGGCTACGAGAATGCAGTCCAGAATAAATATCCGGCTGGAGATTATCAGCATGATGCGGTCAGGTACGCCGGTAATGATAATCGTGAGGAACTGATCGCTTTCGCAAAAAAAGCGATAAAGGACAATGCCTGGCATATCGTCCTCACCCATGGCACCGGACCAGATCTTGAATGGCTGGGATTTGAGGTTTCTAACTTTGAAGCCCTTCTGGATTACCTGGCTTCTGCCAAGGAGGAATTGTGGATTGGCACCGCAGGGGATATCTACAAATATGTTACAGAAAGGAAAACGGCCCGGGTAAATCTCATTGAAAATAAAAATGATCTGATGCGGCTTGGTCTGACGTCGGAGGCGGACGTTCAGCTTTATGACTATCCCCTGACACTGATCACAGAAGTTCCCGCCGCCTGGGTTCATTGCCACGTTACTCAGGGAAAGTTTCAGGGGATCTATCCTGTAAAATCCGGTAAAGTGATGTATGAAGCCGTTCCCAACAGGGGAAATATTATCTTAAGAAGTTCTTCAATGGATACAACTCCTCCTGTTAATGCTGTGGTGAGGGATGGAACGGGCGAAGATCTTGATCTTTCCTTTTCAACCGCAGAAATTTCAGCAAACTGGGATCCGGCCATGGATGAGGAATCGGGTATTTCAAAATACTGGTACAGGATTGGGACCACACCAGGTGGTTCAGAAGTGCTGGACTGGATCGATAATGGCCTGGAAAGTTCATTCACAACTTCCAGAACTCATTTTTCACTGGTGAGGGGCCAGAAGTATTATATCACCATTAAAGCGGTCAATGGCGTGGGACTGAGTTCCGAAAGTACGTCAGACGGGTTCACCATAAATCTGACCCCCGGTAATATTGCATTTAAAGAAGACTTTGATAACGGCTATCTCTCCCAGTGGGATGAAAAACGCACGAGGATGGGTTCCCTCAGGAATATCCTCTTTATTTCGGACCAGGCAGCGTACCATGGGGGCAATGGTTTACAATGCCATCTGGAACCAGGTGTAAATAGCACTCCCTATATCGCAAAACATGAACTTACCGGGTTTAAAGATCTGTTTACCCGGTTTCATTTCAGGCTCGGCCCGGATTTTACCATGCCCGAAGACGGCGGGGCCCTGCAATTGATGGAATTGAGAGATAATGACGGTGAATTTGTAGCAGGGGTATATATCGGCAATACTAAAGGCGCAGGTCTGCATGTTTATGCAATGTGTCTGGATAATACGGGTTACAGGACTTCCCTGCCTGGAATAAGGAGTGATTATCCGCTCAGCTATATCCCGGTAGAACGCGATAAATGGCAACAGATCGATCTGAGGACGGTGGAACATGATGGCAAAGGAGGAGCCGAGTTCTGGCTGAACGGCGTGAGGAAAGGTTGTATAACGGACCGGTTCACCCTGGGCATGACAATCAGAAGTTTAATGGTCGGTGCGATCAAAATCCCGGAGGGCGGTATATCAGGTGAAATATTTTTTGATGAAATAAGGGTTTCGGACAGTATGCTTGGGAATTAAGAACTCATGCCATGACTCGGAGTCATGGCATGAGTTCTTAATTCCTTCAGGTCATGGCATGAGTTCTTTTCTGGTCTACTTCAAATGGGCGAATATCCCGTCCCGGAATGCCGGAACCTCCACTTCTGCGGGGAATGATCTGATCTCCATGCTTTTGATCACCTTCCCCGTTCGGATATCGATCCAATTTATTCGGGTGGGCGGTTTTTCCGGACCGGCAGCGATTTTCAGAATTGTACTGACCGGCTCGAACCGGTGCTCCGGATCATCATGGACCAGATATAAAAGCATCTGATTCTCATCTCCGCAGGCATAAGTAAGGACATTCTCGTTGATCGAGGAT
Organism: Cyclobacteriaceae bacterium; assembly: GCA_018224645.1. GTDB lineage: Bacteria > Bacteroidota > Bacteroidia > Cytophagales > Cyclobacteriaceae > JAGTVG01. The sequence continues at coordinate 2,784 of JAGTVG010000179.1, read as the reverse complement.
ACAGCATCATTCATATTTTTGCTGTTAAATGCCGCCCAGTCGATCGTCTGACAGAATGCACTGTACTGCTTCATCCACTGGAGTTCCTGGAGGGAGTAATCCGGCCACCGGCCTTCCGTCGTCCTGCAGACCCATGCATGCAGGTTACCTGCAGCCCCGGTGGCGATTGGACCCCACAGGGTATGCAGGTAGAACCGTTCGAGTTCATAAGGTGTTCCCTGGGCATAATGCATGCGGCCTTCACCGCAATACACCGGGTCCCCGTGTTGCAAAGCTTCCTGTACCCGGTCGAAAAGTGCTTTGGTCATTTCCTCCGGATCATTGCCTTCCGGATTATAATCGTAAACCCGTACTGACCCGCAATCCATTTCTCCCTTCGGGTCCCTTCCCGTGTAGTATTGAAAACCGATGATGTGATCATTGGGATCCCATTCGCGGACAAGTTCGTATATCTGCGCCTTCCACGCGTATGTTTTTTTGCAGTCGTTTGCGAGGTCCCACATCATGATGTTTTTATGACCATTCCACCGGTCCACGAAGACCTTATACCGATTATTTATGGCCTCCCATGAACGTGTATGTTCCACTCCCTTGAGATCCTCGGGATTGTCCGTGGTGCCTCCCGGATCGATTGATTTATTGTATGCCATCCGTTCAGAATTCCAGCCATAACTGACATCCGTTCTAAGGGTATTTTCATCCCAGAAACACAGGGAAAGATAAATGCCATATTCCTCGCATTTGCTGATGATGTAATCGATCCGTTTCATCCGTTCTTCATTGAAAGTACCGACGGGGAATTCAGGCTCACTGCCCCCACCCATCCATACCCGCAGATAATTCACCCCGTAACTGCTCCAGAGATTCAGCAGGCTGTCAATGGCAGGTTCATCGTCCAGGTACAGCCGGAACTTGTTAAAGCCGATCGGAATATACGGTGTACCGTCATCAAACACAAAATACCTGCCGTTCTGATCGACCCGCAGGAATCCCGTATCCTTTTTCAGGGGCACGAAGCAATACAGGGATGATAATATCGTGATCAGGATAAAGAGATGGAAAAATGTCCGTTTCATGTCTTTCTAACATTTATGTATGTTGCTTCCATGATAAACTTTCTGTAGGTGTTAAGCCCTCCTGACCCCGGCATAAATCGGGACAGAATCCACATCAGTGCCTGTATAATTTTTAGGTGTGTTGTCACATCATTTACCATCAGGTCACATTTACCATAAATTCGTCTGGATTCATCATGATAAAATCTCAATAAACTTCCGGCACCCAATTCCTGAAATTTATTTCATGGGAATTATCCTTATCCTTCTTTTTCCGTTCAGGGAGTTCGGGTTTTTTGTAAGGTGTTTTTTCGTAGGGAATGGTGCTCAACAGATGGGCAATACAATTGAGCCTTGCACTGCGTTTGTTGTCAGCCTTAACAATATTCCAGGGCGCGTGGTCGGTATCCGTTGAAGCGATCATACTTTCATACGCTGCCGTATAATCCCACCACAGTCTGTACGATTCGGTGTCCATCGGGCTGAGTTTCCAATGCCGGGCAGGGTCATTGATCCGCTTGAGAAACCTGCTTGCCTGTTCTTCCATGCTGACATCGAAAAAATATTTAATGAGGATAATCCCACTGTTTACCACATAGGATTCGAACCGCGGGCATTCGGATAAAAATGATCTATACTCATTTTCAGAGCAGAAACCCATCACGCGTTCCACGCCCAGCCTGTTGTACCAGCTGCGGTCGAAGATCACCATTTCACCGGCCGCCGGAAAATGCGCCAGATAACGCTGTATGTAGAGCTGACTTTTTTCCCGGTCATTCGGCGCGGGCAATGCAACAACCCTGAAAATTCTCGGGCTCACCTTTTCAGAAATACGCTTGATCACGCCCCCCTTGCCGGCTGCATCCCTTCCCTCAAAAATTACTATTACCCTCAGGCCCTTGAATTTTATCCAGTCCTGGAGGCGTACAAGTTCTTCCTGCAACTTTACAATCTCATTTTCATAGGCAGAACGGGAAAGCTTATTGATTTTTTTATCTGCTGATTTCCCGTTCTGCTTTTTTTTATTTTTTTTCTTGCTCATTTTTTTCATTAAATGGTCCCGATATTTACTTAATTTTTTTTTCATAACATAATTCCAGCGTGGATCTTAGCGTATGGATCATGGTCAACTGGCATTCCGGTGACACGAATATCTGCTGCATATATCTGCCCTATCAATAGAATTATCTATTTTTGGTCAGGCCAGTAATTTTTTAAAACAATTGGAGATTTACAGCCTTTGAAGGTATTGCTTCCATGCAATTCTTCTGATTTTTAAGGCTGTTGATCCTTTTTTAATGTGAAAAACAAGATCTGATATGAATAAGCATATTTATTTATCATTTGTATTTTATTTTTTCTTTGCAGGAAATATCGAGGCTCAGCAACAATCGCCTGTAGAATACGGAAGTGGATTAAAGGTAAATCTCAGCGAGGACGAAAGTAAATATTTCCGGTTGATCACCTGGCACCAGGTCTGGATTGATATGCAGAATAAATCAACGCCTGATGGGAGGGAAAAATTTACGGCCACACCCATGCTCAGGCGATCCCGTTTCCTCATGTATGCCCAGATATCGGACCGGTTCCTCATCCTGACCCATTTCGGGCTGAATAACCTCACCCTTGATTGCCTTGACCCAACCGGATACAGTTCTCAGACACAGTTATTCATGCATGATGCCTGGGTAGAATTTAAAGTATTTGAAAAACTTTATCTGGGCGGAGG
>JAGTVG010000178.1 GCA_018224645.1 Cyclobacteriaceae bacterium | reverse complement strand
GAAAAGCCTTGATGCATTTGACCGGATCGAGGATCTGGAAATGCGGGCCGAAACATACCGGCAGATGGGTATAGCCTATGAAAACCTGGGGATGAACAGCAAAGCCTCTGAAAGTTATACTGACTATTTATCTGTGATTGAAAGCCTGAAGGACAGCCGCAGGCTTTACCTTGCCTATGACATCATGGTTTCCCCGTTAATCGCCTTGAAAAAATATGATGAAGCCAGGAAATATATGGCGCTGGCGCTGGGAGATACCCTTTCTGAAAACAGAATTTACATTTTAGCCAGGTACAACGATGCCGAAGGGCAAATCTTACGGGATCAGGGGAGATATGATGAGGCGATCAACTTTTTCAGTAAAGCATTTGACGGATTTATTCAGAATACACACAGCAGCAGCAGGTGGGGTGCTCCTTTTATGCCGTTATACATCGCACGATGTTACCTGAAACTTGGGGACTATGGAAGGGCCCTGGAATTCGCCCGGCAATGCCTTCAATTGGAAAATGAATTAATTAGTGTAAGAACAGGTATTAAAAGCGATGTCAGTCTGGTCTTGTCAGAAATCTACGAACAACTGGGGAATCAACAAAGAGCTTTTGAATACCTGAAGATGCACCAGAATATCAGGTATGAGTCCGATAGACTGGATGAAGCCAACCGGGTTGCCGATGCTGAGATACGCGCTATCATTGAAAAAAGCCAGGAAGAAATAGACCAGCTGGAAAGAGACAGCATACAAACCGCCCAGGAAAACCGGATCCAGCGTTTATGGATCTTCAGCATTTCCGGAGCATTGGTTTCTCTCATTATCGTGAGCATTATTCTTTACCGCAACAATCAGCATAAACAGAAAGCCAATACGCTGCTGAAGGAACAGAAAGAAAAAATTCAGGTGACCCTGGAAAAACTGGAGTCCACCCAGTCCCAGCTCATCCAGTCTGAAAAAATGGCCTCCCTGGGTGAATTGACTGCCGGCATTGCCCATGAGATCCAGAATCCCCTGAACTTCGTCAACAATTTTTCGGAGGTGAACGTGGAATTACTGCATGAATTAAATGCGGGTCCCTTAACCAAACTTCCGGAAACCGCGAAAGAGGAAGCGGATGAAATCATTGCCCACCTGGTCCAGAATCTTGAAAAGGTCTCATTTCATGGCAAACGTGCGGATTCCATTGTTAAAAGCATGTTACTGCACAGCCGGAGTAGCGTGGGGACGAAGGAACTCACCAACATCAATGTCCTGGCCGATGAATACCTCCGGCTCTCGTTTCATGGGATGCGGGCCAGGGACAAGTCGTTCAATGCGAAATACAACCTGGATATCGAGGAGGATCTGCCGGAAATCAGGGTCATTTCCCAGGAAATTGGCAGGGTGATGCTGAACATGATCAACAATGCCTTCTACGCCGTTTTAAAGAAATCAAGGGAAGGCATCCATGGATATACGCCTGAAGTGCGGGTAAGTATCAGGAAATTGAACGGGAGGATCGAGATACGGATAAAGGACAATGGCTGCGGGATCCCTGCAAATATCCGGGACAAGATCTTCCAGCCTTTCTTCACCACGAAACCTGCCGGTGAAGGAACGGGGCTCGGGTTATCAATAAGCTATGATATCATTACAAAAGGGCATGGCGGTGATATGAAAGTGGTGTCTCATACCGCAGAAAATGAAGCCCATCAGGAAACAGGAACTGAATTTATAATTAATCTACCCATATAAACAACATGATGAAAATTCTCGTAGTCGATGATGAAAAAGATGTTCAGATGCTGTTCGAACAGCGGTTCCGCAAGGAAATAAAGTCCGGACAGGTCAGGTTTGTTTTTGCCTTTTCCGGTGAAGAGGCCTTATCCTATCTGAATCAACCGGTCCATGAAGTTGTATTGATCCTGTCCGACATCAATATGCCCGGCATGAGCGGCCTTGAACTGCTGACTGAAATAAGAAAAAAATATCAGGTACCCCCTCCGGTGGTCATGATGATCACCGCCTACGGTGATGCCGAAATCCACCACAGTGCCATGAACCGGGGAGCGGATGATTTTATTACCAAACCCATTGATTTCGGACAGTTAAAAGAAAAATTAAAGATTTAAGCATATGCCAAAGATTCTGGTCGTTGATGATGAAGCAGATCTCGAGATCCTCGTGAAACAGAAGTTTCGCAGACAGATCCGGGAACAGTTATATGAATTTATTTTTGCCGTGAACGGGCAGGATGCCCTTGAAAAACTAACCCATCACCCTGATGTTGACATCATGCTCTGCGACATCAACATGCCGGTGATGGATGGATTGACCCTTCTGAGCCGATTGAAGGAAGCAAATTCACTGATCAAATCGGTGATCGTTTCGGCTTACGGCGACATGGACAATATCAGGGCCGCCATGAACCGGGGTGCGTTCGATTTTATCACAAAACCTGTCAATTTTGAAGATCTGGAACTTACCGTGAAGAAAACAATCCAACATGTGGCACAGATCCGCCAGACCCTCCAGGCCATCAAGGAGAATAATATTCTCCGGATGTACGTGGATGAAACGGTACTTAATTTTATGGATACGTCTGAATTTGAGGAGTCACTCCTGGTGAATGAAACCGTGGATGCTTCCGTGGCTTTTATAGATATCTGCGGGTTTACGGCCATTGCCGAAAAAGAAGCTCCGAATGTCGTCGTAAAATTGCTGAATAATTATTTTGATATCATGGTCAAGGAGATTATTGCCCAGAATGGCTATGTTGACAAATTTATCGGTGACGCCATCATGGCCGTTTTCAGGGGGGAATATCACCTCGACCGGGCTCTTGAAGCGGCAATCAGTTTACGGGATAAAATTCAAAGCCTCCCTGAGCAGATCGAAGGCCTGTCGTACGCGCCTGAACTTTCCATAGGGATAAATACAGGTGAAATGATTTCCGGAAATATAGGATCGGCCAATCTGAGGCGCCTGGATTATACCGTTATCGGTGATACGGTGAACATGGCTGCCAGGCTGCAGGCAGCTGCCGCCAGCGGCCAGATCCTCATCAGCGAAGAGAATTACCTGAAGGTAAAAGAGTCTTTTTCATGCAATAAGGTTGGAGATATCAGGATGAAGAATAAGAAAAAACCTGTGGTGGTCTATGAAGTATTAAGCTGAATTCCTCCGGATCGATTTATTTCCCTTAAAATAAAGATTAAAAACAGTGTCCCCAGATTATATGAAAAATTCAGGCCGGGTCGAATGGCGTACCATTTTTTCATTCAATTCAATATCCCTGACCATCCTAGGCGTATTTTTTGCCGTCCTGGGAATGCAGGGTTTTATGGTACCGAACAATTTTATCGATGGCGGGATCACCGGACTGTCGATCCTGATCACAGGGATCTCAAACATTCACATCAGCCTGCTGCTGCTTGCTTTTAACATTCCTTTTATCATCATCGGCTACCACAGGATAGGACGGACCTTCAGCATGCATGCATTCCTTGCCGTGGTGCTCCTCTCCGCCGGGATGTTTTTTATTGAAATCCCGGTATTTACGACCGATAAAGTATTAATTGCCGTGTTTGGCGGTTTTTTTATCGGCCTGGGTATCGGCCTGGTGATCCGGGCAGGAGGAGTGATCGATGGTCTCGAGGTCATAGCCCAATACACTGAAAAGAAATCCGCTTTTTCGTCGGGGGAAATTATTCTCACGCTCAACACGCTCGTCATTCTTGGAACGTCCTTCAAGTTCGGCATCGAAACGGGCATGTATTCCATACTGGTGTATTATACCGCCATGAAAACCACAGATTACGTGATGGACGGTTTTGATGAATATACCTCTCTCAGCATCATATCAAGGGAGGCGGACCGGATTAAGGAACTGATCGTAAAGGATATGGGAAAGGCCATTACGGTTTATAAAGGCGAACGCGGATACCTCCCGGATTCATTTGACATTAAAATGGGATGTGACATTGTCATGACTGTTGTGACCAGGCTGGAAATTTACCGCATCAGGGAAGCAGTCATGCTGATTGATCCGGCGGCATTTATATTAATCCATAGCGTAAAGGAAGTGAAGGGCGGGCTTGTTAAAAGATCCGGCGGTGGAAGATGAGGCATTTCGGGGAAAGTTGAAGATTATTGAGATAATGGGTCCGGGGACCCGGTAGTACAGGTTTAGGAAAGGGGCACGGTTGAATATCTGCACCAGCTCCGGATTATTTTTGGATATACAGAGGAAATGCTATGGGTTTGCCCGAATTCCGGGGCATCCTCGTCAGACCAGCTGCCGGCGCAAATGCCCGCGCAACAGGAGAGCGTGATTGTGTGAACTTTACCGGATTTCCGATACCAGTCCTTGCAGGAGAGACCTGTTTTTATCTTCGGGTCAGCCAGGCCTTGAGCGGATAAAAAAAAGGCTCGATGCAAGGACGCGGCCCAGCGCCTGCCATCCCGTAATGATTATGAAGGGTGGGCCGTGGAGCGACAAATAATGCTTCATTCACAGGAAAGCAACAGAGATGCGTAACAAGTCAGATAAGCAGATTAGCTGCTTTATCTATTTCACAATAAGCAGGATTAGAGAAAGTACGTTCGATTAAGCAACGTTTCGGGATAATGAGCCCGGACTCCGGATGCTCCTCGTCAGACCAGCTGCCTTCCTCAATCCCTTGCACAGTGGCCGGACGAGGTTCATAACCAGATCAGCTGCTTTATCCATTTCACAATAATCAGGATTTGAGGAAGTATGTCCGATCAAGCCACGTTTCAGGAAAATGGGTACATATAAACTCGTTAAGAATGGACTTCTCCGGCCGGAATTCTTTCGTTTGCGGCCCGGCCACCCCTTCTCCCCGCTGTTTTCTTTAAAAACCGGAAATGATGTAATAAAAGTATGATGATGAATCCCCATAAAAAATTCGAGGAAGCGGTTTCGATAAAATGAACCTTTGACACTTCCTGAGGGAAATAAGGGTTGGGCAGAAGATGCTGCGCATTCATTAAAAGGGAAAACAATAACCCGGTCATGACGGCCTTAAGCCAGCAGGAACCTTCGAGCATGAGGTATAAGGGAATGGCAAGGCCTGCCCAGATCAGCCCTCTCAAGATCTGGAATCCGTATAACCCGCTTTTTATGTTAGCGGCCATCATTTTCCCAAAACTTTCCATTTCTGACGAACCGGTGTAAAACATCCTGACCGGTTCTGACTGCCAGGCAATATAATATCCCGCCAGAAAATACAGGGCCGGATAAACGATCAATACCAGAAACGCAATTTTCCAGATCAGGTCCCTGTCAAAAAAATCT
>JAGTVG010000177.1 GCA_018224645.1 Cyclobacteriaceae bacterium | reverse complement strand
GTTAATGTCTGCACATTAGCTTTTTAACCTTCAAATATATTTCTTTACTAATTATGCTGGTTTGAATAAGTCTCTTCTGCAAGAAGCATCCCTTTCTCATCATACATTTTCCAGGTGCCAACTTTTTCACCATGGGTATAAAACATGATGCATCTCAGCATCCCGGTATCATCCCATATCTGCCATTTATCATGCCTTAATCCATTGTTATAAACAATTTCACCCAGTTTAATTCCGTCAATGTTTTTCCTGGTCCACCGGCCATCCTTTTGACCATTGATATATTTACCCTGTTCCATCCGGTTGCCATTTTCATAATATGAAAAATATTCACCATGCTTCAGCCCTTTGGAATAATTGAATTCCTCCTTCACCATTCCATTATCATATTCCGTATAATATTTCCCGTCAAGCAATTGATCATTGCTGTCATAGGTCAAACCATTTTTTTCATACAAGTTCTGGGCTGAACTCAGGCCTCCTGCTATGAATACACAGACAAGGGTGAAAAATATTGCTTTCATTTTTAATGATTTTAGATCTCCACAACAAAAATAACGTCAATGTTAACACAATGTTATGTAAATATTAAGAAAAAAACAACAGAATGGGGGATGAAATGTGGAATTCGTTTTTTGCCGGATTCGCGGCTTTGTATGTTAAGAATTTGTTAACGAGGCAAACGGTCAGGGGAAAAACTCAAAATGAGAATATAGTCTAAAAATTATACCTGAACCCGATACCGAACTCGGTACCCGGACTATATCTGTAGAATATCTGATCCATTGCATTATAGGCGGTATAAAATTCTTCCCGTACATCATTCAGGATATTGGAAACACTGATGTTGATATACATCTTCTCCGAGGCGCCGATGGATTTATTCAGATTGAAATTTAAACTGTGAAAAGGTTGGGAATAAACATCAGGAAAAAGTCCACCGCCGACCACGGTGAGGGTAGCTCCCTTTACATTATAGAAAACCCCTGCGTCAAAACCGGTCTTCGGGTTATCGTAAGCCAGACCGGCATTAATAATATAGGGTGCCTGTCCTGCCATTTCCCGGGTATCCGAAATGGTCTCACCCACCTTTTCGAATCCCTTTCTTGAGTTGAATTCAGTCTCGGTCATTTTCAAATAGGACCGTACGTAGGTGAAGTTACCATTGATGCTGAAATTCTTCAACGAGGTTGAAATGAATTCCAGACTGTTTCTGAATTCAAATTCAAGGCCGGTAATTTTACTGTCACCGACATTCCTGGGCTGAAATTCATTGGTAGTCTGTGCCGCGGGAATTCTGACCAGCTCGATCGGATCATCGAATAATTTATAAAAAGCCCCAAAAGAAATCATCTGCCCGCTTTTCATAAATAATTCCCACCGGATATCGAAATTATCTATTCTTGTTTCCGTCAGATTTCCATCCCAATCGGCATAGGTAAATAATCCACCGTTAAATATACGGTTCGATACCGGATCTAATATCTGCGCAAAGGATAACTCCTTAAATGAAGGCCTGGCGATTGTCCTGGAATAGGCAAACCTTATATTCTGCTGCTCCTTTACCGCATAGATTAAATTTACGGAAGGAAATAGATCAAAGGCCTCCAGCACGATATCATTATCAAGATTTTTACCCTCCTCACCGGTTGCCGAATTTGCGTACTCGACATCTCTCCCGGTATGACGCTGTTCAAAGTTTTCACCCCTGACACCGATAATTGATTTGAGTTTCCTGAATGGATTGAATTCACTGGAAATGTAAAATGCCGCGTTTGAAACGTTAGAATTATACTCATTGGGATTGGGAACATTATTACCGGAGGAATAATATACCTTGCCTTCCGGATATAAATTTTCATCTTTTAAAACATTATCCGGATTGCCCCCAAAATCAGCCTGGCGGCCAAAGAACTGGACGTCGTACGATAATATCTCATAATCCCTTTCCTTATAGATATAACTGCCGCCAAATTTCAATTTTGCACTTTCTCCAAACATTTTATGCTCCCTTGTCACATCCAGCTTGCCGACTATATTGAGTTCATCCAGTGATCGCCATATCCGGCTTGGATTTCCGGCTGCCCCCGCCAGAAACGAGCTGTCATTTGTATTGGGATTAATGGTAAATGCTGTTTTCCTGATATCCGGGTCCTCGAGGGTGGAAAGGGTAGCTGCTGTACGCCAGTCAACTTTCCAGGAGCCATTTGTATTATAGTGAACTCCGTTCAATAAGACATTCGTCAATCCACGCTGGTTATATTCCAGGTTATTTGAATACCCGATAAATCCCGATTTCCCGGGTGCCTCACCGTTATCATAAATTGAAAATTGGGCAGTCCGGCTTTCACCATTTTGCAGATGCATCAGGTTAAGTTTATATTTCGAGGAATTTGTTTTTAAAGCAATTCCAGCCAATCCGCCGAGCAATACATTATTCTCGGCAACAACCCCTTCCTGGGTCGTGGCTGTCACAAACTCATATGTATCTTCCGGGATTGGCCGCTGGTATTCACCGTAAAATACATCATCGTATAATATTTGAGTGCTTTTATAGGTCCCGCTTAAAATATAACCCAGTTTATATCCATTGCCCAACGTGGATTGATCTGCAAAGGTTAAGCCAACGTTATAATTCATAAAACTGGTTTCATCGATTGCGCCCAGGTTAGGATTGAATTCCTTCAGAAAGGAATTGACCTCTGCTTCCGGATCACCGCTGATCGGTGAGGGAATGATTTCCTGGCGTGCCTGTTCCGGCAGGGCTCTTGTGCCGTCGTCATAGCCTAAATAATCCCTGGATCCACCCTGATAGGTGAGGTATTCATTGTTGAAATGCATGGATGGATTGTATTTGGCGCTGAATGAAACATCCAGGATCCTTTCGTCAGGAAAATCCTTCGTCTCAATATTGATAATTCCACCTGTAAAATCCGCCGGAAGTTCCGGCACAAAAGATTTTAATACGATCATATTATCGATAAGGGTGGTGGGAAATATATCAATCTGGATACTGTTTCTGTCGGGATCCAGTCCCGGAATATCCACATCATTCATGGTTGTTTTAGTATATCTGTCCCCAAGACCCCGCACATATACATATTTTCCGCCTTCAACAGAAACGCCGGTAACCCTTTTGGCTGCCTGGCCTGCATCTGAATCTCCTATTTTCCGGAAATTTGCAGCAGAAATACCATCCATGAGGATCACTGATTTTCTCTTTAATGTGAGCAGGGCAGATTCTGAATTATTAATTGCTTCAGCGGTTATGACAATCTCCTCCAACTCTGCAATGTCTTCCCGCAAAGGAATCTGATCAATAATCGTTACTTCATTGGATTTGACTTCTACATCACTTATGGTAACGGTCTTATAGGAAACAAAGGAAGCCTGTATGTCGTAGTTCCCGGGATCAGTTTTTATTTCAAAAGCACCGTCAAAATCTGTAATTTTTCCGGTCGTTGTTCCCTTGATGACGACCGTAACCCCAAATAAGGCTTCTCCGGAGGCACCATCAATCACTGTACCCCTGATCATTCCCTCCTGTGCCATCACCAGACCCTGTACAAGGATTACAGGAACAACTGTTAAAAACTTAAAAAAGCGATTCATGATGCTGAAATTATATTATTCTTCTCGTTTAAATTATTAAATTTAAAAAGCTGTCTCAGAAGCCTCCCGATCCCGAAAAAAAATCGAAAAGAACCGAAAATGTTTAATATGTTGACCATTAATAACATAAAGATTCCTCTCACGTCATGGCGTGAGAGGAATGACATTTTTTTTTCGATACTTTTGGGTAAGCCTCTTTATTTGTCCCGATATTTCCAGATATTTAGAGTCCGATCGAACCAAGGGCGCCGCTCTGGCTGGCCCATGTCCATTCGAAACCGGCTTCACTTGCCGGTCCGACCGTATTGGCATTTTCTGCAACCTCTACCACCTCAGCATCCGGCATGCCGACGAATACATCGGCCTTATCAACACCTGCAGGCAGTGTGACTTCAAAATTGGAAGCTGTTCCTACGGTAAGATCAGCATATTGTTCCACAACCGGTCCCGCCTCGAACCCGTAGAAATAGATTTCACTGATGTCAACATCTGTATTGGCATCAAAATCAATCAGGACTCCGCCATCACCCATATAAACGGTGCCGTTTCTGATGATATGATTGGCGGACGTGAAAGTTCCTTCAGGACCGTCCAGTTCAAAGGCACGGTCACCAGGATTCACAACGATAAAGTTTTCAACCGTACCTGACCAGGCCTGATCCGTATCGATGCCATCGTCACCGGCATTCCAAACCACGGCATTGGTAACACTGACGGTACCGCCAAACCATTCAATGCCATCATCCTGGTTGGCAACGATTTCCACATTTGATATGGTCGTGCCTGAGCCTACACCTCCAAGGGTAAGTCCGTTGATCTCATTACCCGAACCAATGTTTGTACCACCATGCCGGATTGAAATATAGGTTATAATCCCGGAATTATCCGATGGATCATCTCCGCCAAAAAGACCATTGGGATCACTGGTCGGGATACCTTCAATTTGAAGTTCAGTAACATCTCCCTGTTCATTTTTTGCCGATATGGGTGCTCTCCCCAGAATGAGTACCCCACCCCAGAGACCGTTTACATCCGGATCGAGGTTCGGACTGGCAAATTCACCGGCAGCCATATCTTCCGGCTGAATTTCATCTGCCACCGAAGTGAATATAATGGGTGCCTGGGCAGTACCTTCCGCCATTAACATACCCCCTCTGGCAACTAAAAGTGCCGTGGCATTTGAACCCGTCCCCGCTTCTCCCTTAATGATGGTACCTGGTTCAATGGTCAGGGTAACTCCGTCTAGAACCGTAATTCTTCCGCCAAGAATATAAACTTTATCAGCGGTCCAGGTTGCATCTTCAGTGATGTTGCTGGTCAGTGTGACTTCCGTTTCTGATGCACTGATGCTCACTACAGCAGTCGCATCATCTGTCTGGTTGGCATTGTCGGTCACCGTCAGGGTAACTGAACCTGCCCCAGCCGTTGTGCCTGCTGTAAAACTAACCTCGACACTTCCACTGGTTGCTCCGGCGCTGGGTTGTGTGCCCACATTTGCTGTGCCACCGGTCGCTGTAACAGAGGTTGATTTATATCCGGCAGGTGCCTGTACTGTAAAAGTCAAAGACAGATCACCCTCGGATTCAACATCAGATGTTCCGGAGGGTGCTGTTACGGATGGCGGATTTAATGCTGGCGTATCATCATCATCGTCACCACATGAGAACATGAACACTAACCCGCTTATGAAAACGAGTGATAGTAGAATTTTAAGTTTTTTCATAGAATTTTATTCATTTGGGATGCTTTAAAATATCTTTGATTGCAAAGGTGGGCTGGTAAAATTAACTCACGGCTCAGTGAAAATTACTTTTCTGTTAAGGAAGAAAATGACAATATTTCCAAATCGTTAAGTCATCCCGATTTTGTTAACTTAATATTAACTGCGGTATCAGAGGTTCGAATGGAACGGAAAGTATACCAGGATCCTTAAGGATCCGGTCTTATTTGGATATGGGCACCTTTTTGAGGATCTTGTCGATGATGTACCGGGTATCGATCCCGTCGGCTTCAGCTTCATAGTTCAGGATCATCCGGTGGTTCATCACATCCATGGCCACCTCCTTTACATCCTCGGGCAATACATATTCCCGTTCATCAAAAAAGGCCACGGCTTTGGCGGCCAGGTTCAGGTAAATGCTTGCCCTTGGGGAGGCCCCGAACTGGATATAACCGGCTTCTTCCTTTAAACCATAGTCTGCAGGATTCCTGGAAGCGAAAACAAGTTCCACAATATATTTTTCGAGGGATTCAGAGACCCGCACCCGGTTGATATCATCCCGGATCTGGAAAATATCCTTTTTGGACAGGATCGTATTGATCTGGTCGTCAAAACTTAAATTGGACATCCGCCGCATGATGATGAGTTCCTCCTCCCTGGAGGGATAATCCACAAAAACCTTCATCATAAAACGGTCGACCTGCGCTTCGGGCAGTGGATAAGTTCCTTCCTGGTCGATCGGGTTCTGGGTGGCCATCACCAGGAATGGTTTATCCAGTTTAAAGGTCGTTTGTCCGATGGTCACCTGTTTTTCCTGCATGGATTCGAGCAGGGCGGATTGTACTTTTGCCGGAGACCTGTTTACTTCGTCTGCAAGGATCATATTCGAAAAGATCGGACCTTTTTTTACTTCAAATTCCGACTTCTGCTGATTATAGATCATGGTACCCACCAGGTCGGCAGGCAGAAGATCAGGTGTGAACTGGATACGCTGAAAATCCAGATGCAGCACCCTGGCCAGCGTATTCACCGTGAGGGTTTTGGCGAGTCCCGGCACACCTTCCAGCAGGATGTGACCCTGAGTGAATAGCCCGATCAATAACCTGTTAATCATATATTCCTGGCCGACAACGATCTTGGAGACTTCGTCGAATACGTTCTTGATCTTCTGTTGATTATCCAGTTTTTTCTCTTCTACTTCAGCCATATTGATTTATAATTATCCGGGATTAAATAAACACCAAATATAAAACAATTCATTCACTTTATCCGGATCCGGAAATTTCAAATGGATTCAACCGGGTTCCCGGACAAAGCGGTTACAAAAATATACAATCTAATGATACAGGAGGACAGCCGGGATTAATTATCATTCCCTCATTTTGTATATTCCACCACAGGTATGCCCAGGTTTTTTGAAAGCG